>JAAUZY010000009.1 GCA_014804355.1 Lachnospiraceae bacterium | reverse complement strand
GGAACATTGGAAAAGCTGACATATCAGACATGGGAATCCTTTTCTTATGAAGACCACACACAGGAACTGACAAAAGAGGCATGGGTTTATCTGCCCTATGGGTATTCGGAAGAACAGAAATATAATGTTTTCTATCTGAGTCATGGAGGCTGGAGCAATGAAACAACCATCATGGGAACGGATGAGGAGCCACATTCTTTTAAGTATGTGATCGACCATGCGATTCAGGATGGAAAGATCCAGCCGCTTATCATTGTTCTGCCTACTTATAATAATACAAGCGGAAACGACAGCGGTGATTACGGTCTTGCATTGAAATTGACAGACCAGTTCCATAATGAGCTGCTGAATGACCTGATACCTGCTGTTGAGGGCAGGTACAGTACCTATGCGGAGGATACGACGCCCACAGGTATTGCGGCTTCCCGTGCCCACAGGGGATTTGGCGGATTTTCCATGGGCTCCGTCAATACATGGTGTACGTTCCGGTATTGCCTTGATTATTTCCGGTACTTTATGCCAATGAGTGGGAACTATACCACAGACGGAGAATATATGGCGGAACTGGTCAGGGAATCCGGGCATACATGGGATGATTTCTTTATCTTTTCTGCGTCCGGTACGGATGATTTTGCATACAGTGCCTTTAAGCGGCAGATCATGGCTATGGGTGATGTGGAGGACGGTACTTTCCGGTTTGCGGATAATGAGGCGGATGGCAATCTGGCATTTTTAGAGCGGGAAGGATATGTTCATGATGGAACAGCAAGTGATGAATATACTTATAATGGGTTATGTTTTTTCTGGAATGGAAAGAAATGAGCACAATCTACAGGAGAAAGATTAACATATTTGGATTGGTGAGGAGAGATTTTGGATGAACCCCAAAATGATTGTTAAGACAGGTGTTGATATTGGGATGACGGTTGCCCTAATGTTTTTGATGACCTATGAGATGATAGGGCAGGCTATCCATGAATGGCTGGGAATAGGGATGTTTTTGCTGTTTATCATTCATCATGTTCTAAACCGTAGATGGTTTGTGGTTCTTCTGAAAGGGAAATATACGCCTTTCCGGATATGGCAGACGGTGCTGGTGGTGTCAGTGCTTCTTTCCATGATCGGCTCCATGGTCAGTGGTGCCATTATTTCCCGCAGCGTTCTCTCATTTTTGCCGATCCACGGAGGAAACGCTTTTGGAAGAAAACTTCATATGCTGTCAGGTTATTGGGGATTTGTATTGATGTCACTTCATCTTGGGCTGCACTGGAATATGATGCTGGGAGTGGCGGGAAAAGCAGTAAAAGGAACTTCAAAGGTTCGTATCTGCATACTACGCATTGCTGCAACAGTGGTGGCTACATACGGTATGTATGCTTTTGTAAAGCGGGACATAGGGAATTATATGCTGTTAAAGGTTCACTTTGTGTTTTTTGATTATGATGAGCCTTTATTCCTTTTCCTGCTGGATTATATGGCAGTCATGGGTTTGTTCATATTCATTGGTCATTATCTGGCTGTTTTTTTAAGGCAGCATGGCAGAAAGATAAAAACATGAAAGGGGTAATTTTGCTTTATGGAATGCGGAGAAGTTGCGGGAAAATATGGCACAGACGGAATATAAAGGATTAGATCGGAACATATGCGAATACGCGTACTTGTAAAAGATAAATACGGCAAAACAGACTTAACGGGGAGGCATTTATTGGAAGGTGCTAATAGGCGCCTCCGCGCCTTTGAAGGGAAGTGGTAGATATTCGGAGAATGAAATGCCCGAATATGCAGTGTATGAAGCAGGTTGAGGCATTTGAAAAACACGTTTCGGGGTAGTTATAGCAGTATTTCCTAGATATTAAGATGAGACCTTAGGATAAAGTGTGTGCTGGAATCACTCGCAATACATTTAAAAATGGTAAAATAGCGATACATACATTTTGGCGGGCGTACTGCGGTTCATGATAAATGTGAATTGCAATGCGCCCGCCGCTTTTATCTACGGCTAACAAAGAGCAGCCCTTTAGAGAGGGAGGGAGTAACCTAAGAAAATAAAGAGCGTCATGCACACCCGATGAAAGCAGCCAGGGCGGCTGCATTTTGCCGGGTGTTTTCTATTGTTCAGAGAAAGGACAGGCCATCCCGCGGGATGGCGCCGGCAGGCTGCCGGGGAAGCCGGAACGAAATGCCGTCCCCAGGAAAGGGGACACTATGGGCATGGCACGAGCAGGGGACTGGCCGCCTGCACCCACGGCCAGACATCATATTTTTTCTGTACATACCGCATCCTCAAGGGGGAATGCGGTATTTTTTTATTCGACACATTTCTATCTGTTTTCCAATAAGAATATAAAAAGGCACAATATTTTTAATACAGGCGTACCGGGGACTCTGCCGGTGCGCTTTTTTTGTACCCTGAAATGCGCGCATCAGCCGCCGTTCAGGAGCCGTGTGCCGCCCCTCCAGTCTTGAAAACTGTTTAACCAAATTTCAAGACTGGAGGGAATCTAAATGAAAATTGAATATAAGGATGCGGATGGCAGGCTGCTGAAACTGGAGGTTTCTGATGAGGTCGGGCAGTTCTACCTTTCTTCTGTGGAGGAAATAAAAAAGAGCGACAGGCGGAACACCAGGACGGACCGCCACACGTCTTTGGAAACTTTTGTGTATGGGCAGTGGCTCGTATGAGTCATTGCCCTGAACTTTTTCTTTTTTGCCATCCAATTTTATGAAAGCAGGGTTTCATTTTATGGGTCGGCTAGATCCTGTTGAGTGTATTGGGGTTTCAGGGCGGAGAAACGGAAATGTGCTCAACGTTAAACCACCCGCTATGCGGCGATTCCAATAGAAAAATTCTCAGGGATATGATATAGTTAACGTAGCTTGATCGGTGTTTGATACTTGACAGCGGATCGGGATGCGCGGAGGAAACGTTCTTATGGAGATGGACTATAGCGGAGTGAGGATAGACGGTTTTTGCTGCAATCGGAAGACGAGAGAAAAAGCGTTTTTACGTCACTTCGCCATGGACGGACAGACCATCTCATCGCCGGAGCATATCTATCCGTTCCGGATTACGGAGCGTGAGGGAGGGCTTTCGCTGTGCGGAAAGGTGACTTTCGTGCGGGGAACTCTGAATCATATAACCCTGCAGGTGTTAAACGGTGCCGCGGGTCAGGATTTGTGCGGATTCGTGGCCTCCATGCTGGGTGGTGCCAAGGACAGTGTAGCGCATATGCCGGCATACTCTTTTCGCACGATGGAGCTTCTGATCCGGAGAGATACGCCTACGGACAGCTTATATCTGGATATTTCTTTTTATCAGGCGGTGCGGCGCCCGTTCTTTCATTTTGATAACCCAAGGAAACTTTCAAGATTGTACCGTTACCGCGGCATCGGGCGGTATCTCAAGATGTATTTCCTGATTGTCTGGACGGTATTCTTCGCGGTTCTGTCGTGGAGCAAGATGAAGCAGGCGGAACGAATCGCGGTGGAGGGTACGCATACATATGAGGATGGATTCCGCTATGCTTTTACGGAGGAAGATACCTATTACGAGGAAGGGCTGCAGCGTGCCATAGAGAGGGATCTGAGGGCGGCGCCGCTGCAGATTGAGAATTGTTATGCTGACGCAAGGAGATATGGATGTATGGCAGTGGTTTTTATGTCGATAACACTCTACGCGGCCACCGGATTGTACCATCTGGAGCGTTCGCCGTTTGGACGTTCTGTCAGGAAATTCGTAGACGGGCGGGACAGAAGCCTATATTTGCAGACCCTTCGTGAAATCAATGAAGAGCTGGCGACTCCGTTGTACAAAGATTACTATATTACAATCACCACTCATTGGGTGATAATGAGGGATTATCCGCTCTACCAGGCAATATGTGTTCCGAGACGGGCGGTGACTGCCGTTACGGAGGGCGTGATCCGTTATCGTAACAAGTTTCACACGATCCGCCGTTCCTGCCTGGATATTAATACGCCGGACGGTCTGCTTCATAAGTACGCGCAGAGAGCAGATAAGATGCAGCAGGTGAAGGCGATTCTGGGCGGCTGATTTCTTCACGATCGGTCCAAGGGGCAAAATAGGTTATATAAGGAGAAAAAATGCAGGAACGTACAAGAAGAATATGGATGACAATAATCGGTGTATTGATCTGCGGGTTCAGCGTCGGAATGTTCAATTTTTCGGCTCTGGGTCTGGATCCGTTTCAGGTTTTTGTACACGGGATTTTCTATATTATGCCGGAGGGTGTGCCGGGCTTCGGCACCGTGTATGCCGTGGTGAATCTGTTGATGCTGATCGTGATTTTTCTGGCGGACAGGAAGAAGATCGGTCTGGGCACTCTGATTAACATTTTTCTGCTGGGATATGTGGCGGATTATTCTTCGAAGCTCTTTGAAAGGCTGATGCCGGAGCCGTCATGGCCGGTCAGATTTGGATTTCTTCTGCTGGGGATCGTCATTATGTGTTTCTCCGCGGCTCTTTATTTTACGGCGGATATGGGCGTATCCACTTACGATGCGGTTTCCCTGATCATTTCGGAGAAGAGAAAATGGAAGTTTCAGATCTGCAGGATATCTTCGGACCTGTTCTGCACACTGGTGGGATTTTGTTTCGGCGCGACGGTGGGGATCGGTACCGTGGTGACGGCCTTTTTCATGGGACCGCTGATCGCCTTTTTCAACCGGACGGTGGCGGAGCCGATCAGGTATGGGAAGAGAACAAATGTGCGAAAGGAAGAAACTGATTAAGGCCGGGCGGGGCATTTTAAACTAAATTATGGTAATTATTCATAAAAAACGGAAACTCTTTTTGTGAAAAGAGTTTCTTGTTTTTTTTAAAGGATAGTATTAGAATAAAGGAAACTAGAAAAAGAAAAACAGTTTCCTCGGCTTATGTGTAATTCAAAATGTGATAAGCACAGAATGAAAAAATACGTAACTGTGAAGAACAGGGTTCTGAACATTTACAAAATTACTTAGATATGGACAGGAGGGCGGTCGATGGAGCTAAAAGAAATGATCTTAAAGGGTACTCTTCAGGTTTTTAACGACAAGGGGCTGAAGTTTACCATGGATGACATCGCAGAACGGCTGAAAATCAGCAAGAAAACGCTGTACAAGGTTTTCGATGATAAGGAAGCGCTGTTTCTGACTATGGTGGACTACATGTTCGACAAGATCAAGGAAAGCGAACAGAAGGTGATCGAGGATGACAGCCTTAGCACGGCTGAGAAGATACACAAAGTGCTCGGTGTGCTTCCGGAGGGGTATAAAGATGTGGATCTTCGTCAACTTTATCTCCTGAAGGACAAATATCCCAGAATCTATGATCAGGTGGAACTTCGGCTGGAAACCGGCTGGGAGACAATCATCGAACTGCTGGAACAGGGAATTGCAGAAGGGTGTATTAAACCGGTGAAGATTCCTATCCTTAAGATGATGCTGGAAGCATCGGTGGAACAATTTTTCCGGAGGGATGTATTGATCCGAAACAAGATCACTTATCAGGAGGCACTGGACGAGGTGGTGAGTATACTCATGGAAGGGATCAGGGTACACGATAAGAGGGAGTGAGCAGGAGAAAGGGGCATGGATATCCGTATGGAAAACCGATAGCCTGACAGAATATAATGGAAGACAGCAACATAGCAGGATAGAATGAAAGGAGTACAAGTGCAGATATGAGTGAGAAATCAAAAGTTATTTTCGGNAATCCGATGACGGAGAAGGTATANCGCAAAGCGCTGNGGTCTAAGCAGAAGTACAGCAGGAAATTCGGCGATGACAGTGCCGTGGATTATCCGGTCATCATCGAGAAAAATGCGCATATCGGTGATTCTTTAGGGGTTATGGATGTACGGCTCGGGGAGCCGGGCAGCAGNAAGNANGGCNCNGNTTTTGACACAGACAAGGGAATCATCGTGGGCAACATCCGCATGGGATTCGGGCATTACAGAATATCCATGGCGATCGCGTCGGCGGCAAACTCCATGGGGTATACACCTTACTGGATGGATCTGAATTCTTACAAACAGACTACTTGTACGAAGGTGATCAGCGCACAGAATGNCCTTTATTCGCTTGGTTCCAGATTATCGGGTAAGAGCAGACTGTTTAACAAGCTGGTGTGGGAACCTATGAATTATGAGGGATTCCGCAAGCTGAGCTATAATGCGTCGGATCAGATGAACGCAGAGCTGATGGCTCCGGTATACCGGAACGTGCCGAAGGATATTCCGGTGGTGGCGACTCACGTATGGCCGGCGCAGGCAGCGATCCATGCGGGAATGAAGCATGTGGTCNATGCGATACCGGACAACTGGCCGATGGCGCTTCATCTGTCGGAGGGAAGCCTTCACACGGTGCAGACACATTATGCCTATCAGGGTTACCGTATCNTAAACGGTATGCAGGGGAATGACGTTCTGAAGCCTATGCCGGACGATGCTTTGGTATATACGGGACACTATATCGATCATGAGCTGGTGAGCAATATCGAGGCGGACTGTGAAGCCAGATTGAAGCGGCAGGCGGAGGGAAAGCCAATCCGTTTCCTGTTGACCATCGGCGGAGCGGGCGCACAGAAAGAGATCTTCTCGGCTATCATCAAGTCGCTGCTTCCGCTCATCCGCAAGAATAAGGCGGCNCTNTATGTNAATGTGGGAGATTACCGCAATGTGTGGGAGGAATTGGTGAGCGAGATCCCTGCANTNAAGGAAGTATCTACGGAGCACTTCGATCAGTGGAAAGAAACGGAGCGGTTTGCCAAAGAAGCGCTTACAGGGGATGTGCAGGGCGTCCATGCATTCTGGCATATGAATATCTTCGAGGCGGTTTACTGCACGAATCTGTTAATGNGNAGNTGTGACGTGCTGGTGACGAAGCCCAGCGAACTTGCATTCTATCCGGTACCGAAGCTGTTTATCAAGCGGGTNGGCGGNCATGAACAGTGGGGCGCGATCCACTCNGCGGAGATCGGCGACGGCACCTTAGAGTGCAGAGACATTCCGCATACGCTGCAGATGATCAGACTTTTTACGGAAGAGAAGAGCCTGTTGGCGGATATGTGTGNGAATATTGTAAAGAACAAGGCNGCAGGTNTCTATGACGGCGCATACAAGGTTGTGGAGCTGGCTATGGCGGGAAAAGGNAAGCANNCGTAAAANCNGCGATANAAAACNATATANNNTANGAAGNAAANCAGNAAGAANCNNANNAAANCAGCAAGAAACNAAGNAAAACAGCNANAANTNAAGNANAATANCNAAAAGCTATAGNANGACAACNANAAGNAAGGTAGAATAGCAAAACAGNANNANGCAGAACAANAAAAAAAGAGGAGGAGAAGTCATATATGAAACTGACAGCGAAAGAAAAAGTATCTTATGGTTTAGGCGCNGTNGGNAAAGACATGGTATACATGCTTTCCGCAAGCTATATCCTGTATTATTATCAGGATATTATGGGAGTGAGCGCNATCGCGATGGGAATTATCCTGATGGCNGCGCGTGTGTTTGACGCATTTAACGATCCGATNATGGGTGTGCTGGTGGCAAAGACCAGAACAAAATGGGGCAAGTTNCGCCCGTGGCTGTTGATCGGAACGATCTTAAACGCAGTGATNCTCGTNGTNATGTTTGCGGCNCCGCCAACTCTGGACGGCAAAGGTCTGGTAGCCTACGCGGCAATTACTTATATCGTGTGGGGTGTTACTTATACAATGATGGATATCCCTTACTGGTCTATGATTCCCGCGTTTACAGAGGGCGGAAGAGAGCGTGAAGGGCTGACTACACTGGCCCGTTCCTGCGCGGGTGTGGGCTCGGCGCTTATTACGATCATCACNGTGCTGTGTGTGCAGGCATTGGGACAGGGCGATGAGCGTATCGGTTTCATGAGATTTGCACTGATCATCGGCGGTTTGTTTGTAGTATTTATTATCATTACCTGTGTGAATATTAAGGAAAAATCCACCGTGGATGTGGAGGCACCGTCCGTAGGACAGATGTTCAAGGCGTTGATTCAGAATGATCAGACCATGATCGTGGTGATTTCGATTGTATTAATCAACTGTTCTTTATATATTACGTCAAACCTGTTGATCTATTTCTTTAAATACGATTTTGGCGGCGATAAATGGCAGGACGGATATACGCTGTTTAACACGTTCGGCGGCGGTATCCAGATTCTCTCCATGATGTTGTTTTATCCGGTGCTGCGTAAGTTTATCAGTTCCCTGCAGGTATTTTACGTTAGTTTCGTTATGGCGATCACGGGTTATGCATTGTTGTTCGGGCTGATGTGTCTGGGACTTACCAATATTTTTATTCTGTTTGTTCCCGCATTCTTTGTATTTACTGCATTCGGTATGCTGACCGTGCTGACTACGGTATTCCTTGCCAATACGGTAGACTATGGTGAACTGAAAAACAACAGACGTGACGAGAGTGTCATATTTTCCATGCAGACCTTCGTAGTGAAGCTTGCNTCCGGTGTGGCGGCGCTTATCGCTTCTGTATGTCTCTCTGTCTGTAATTTGAGTAATGATACGACAGACACTGTGGCAGCAGCGGCGGGCAGTTCTGTTTTCGGTCTGCGNATGACCATGACGGTAATCCCCATTGCGGGACTTCTGCTGGCAGTATTCCTTTTCCACAGAAAATATATCCTCTCCGAGCAGAAGGTGGAAGAAATTGCGGAGCAGATCAAGAGTAAGCGGCAGCAGGAAGCGTAATGTGAAGTCCGGAATGCGTCATGCACTTAGGGTATGGCGCATTTTGAGCACATAAGGAAAATTTGCGTGAATAGTAACGAAAAGAGGGAGAACGGATGATTCGGGAATATAATCAAAGCTATGTGTTAGAGACAGACAATACGACGTATTGCTTTCATGTGCTCCCTACGGGACACTTAGAGCATTTGTATTACGGAAGAAAGATAACGCTGACGGATGACGAAGATATGAAGGCATTGGCCGAGAAGCATACATTCATGCCCGGCAATACCAATGCATATGATCAGGAAAATACCGCCTTTTCGTTGGAAGATATCCGATTGGAGATGTCATCTTACGGAAAAGGTGATATCAGGGAGCCTTTCATCGAGGTGATTCATGCGGACGGCAGTTACACATCGGACTTTTTGTTCGAGTCGGCACAGATCACGAAGGGCAAGGAAGCGTATGATACTCTTCCGGCATCCTATGATGAAGCGGGAGAGACGGATCATCTGTGCGTCGTGTTAAAGGACCGGCAGTATGCGCTTACCTTGGAACTGCATTATTATGTGTATGAGGACTGTGACGTGATCGCCAGAAGCGCGCGGCTCATTAACGACAGCGAAGACGAGATCAGGCTCATGCGGCTTATGAGCGCACAGATCGATTATGATACGCCGGAATATGTGCTTACAACGTTTAACGGTGCGTGGGCGAGGGAGATGAAGCGGACGGATACGCGCCTTAAGTCGGGCAGACATGTGAATGCCTCCTATACCGGAACGTCCTCTAACCGCGCCAATCCGTTTGTCATGCTGAGTAAGCCGGAAACTTCGGAGGACTTGGGCGACTGCTACGGATTCAACCTGATCTACAGCGGCAACCACTATGAGGCGGCGGAAGTCAGCGGGTACGGTAAGACAAGGGTGGTCATGGGGATCAATCCGCAGTCTTTCTGCTTCCGGATCGGTGCGGGAGAGTGTTTCGAGGCACCGGAGGCAGTGATGAGTTATTCTCATGAGGGATACAACGGAATGAGCCGGCATATGCACCGGTTCGTGCGGGAGCATATCGTGCGGGGCAAGTGGAAACACAAGACTCGTCCGGTTCTGCTCAACAGCTGGGAAGCGTCTTATTTTGATATCAATGAGCGTAAACTCTTACAGCTTGCGAAAGCCGGAAAAGAGGTGGGCATTGAGCTTTTTGTGATGGATGACGGATGGTTCGGCAGCAGGGATGACGATACGCAGTCGTTGGGCGATTGGGAAGTGAACCGGAAGAAACTGCCTGACGGCGTGGAAGGACTGGCGCGGAAAGTTAAAGAGCTGGGACTGGATTTCGGAATCTGGGTGGAGCCGGAGATGGTCAATGTCAAAAGTAAATTATATGAGGAACATCCGGATTGGGTTCTCATGATTCCGGACAAGCCTCATTCCGAGGGAAGGAATCAGAGAATTCTGGATCTGACGAGAAAAGAGGTCCAGGATTATATAATAGAAGAGATGAGCCGCGTATTCTCATCGGCGGACATCGCCTATGTGAAATGGGACATGAACCGCACCGTGACGGATTATTATTCGTCGGCGCTGTCCGCTGAGCGACAGGGAGAGGTGGCGCACCGTTATGTGATGGGTTTGTACCGCTGTATGAAGGAGTTGACGGAACGTTTTCCGGAGATACTGTTCGAAGGCTGCGCGGCGGGCGGGAACCGCTTTGATTTGGGAATATTGTGTTACTTCCCGCAGATATGGGCAAGCGACGATACGGATGCGCTGTGCCGGACGGAGGTTCAGACAGGGTACAGTTACGGTTATCCGATGTCTGTGGTCAGCGCCCACGTATCCGCCTGTCCGAACCATCAGACACTCAGGACGACGCCGTTGGAGACACGCTTTCATGTGGCATGTTTCGGTATCTGCGGCTACGAGTGCAATTTCTGCGATATGAAGAAGGAAGAGCTGGCAGCGGTTAAAGCGCAGATCGAGCTGTATAAGGAGTGGCGCGAAGTGCTGCAATGGGGCACATTCTATCGTGGCAGGACATTTTCAGAGCAGGGAGACGGCAGTTGTCTGAGCGGAAATAACGGCAATGTGACAGAGTGGACTTGTGTATCGGAAGACCGTTCGAAAGCTGTAGGATTTCTGTTGCAGAAGTTGGTGGCGCCGAACACACAGTATGCGTTCTATAAGGCAAAAGGGCTTGATTCCGAACGGAAATATCATTTCTACAACAGAACGCTGAAATATGACGTGAGGGAATTCGGAGATCTGGTCAACACCGTATCGCCGATCCATATTAAACAGGATTCCCTAGTGCACAGAGCTGTCGCGAAGTTCGTGAAGATGGACGGGGAAACAGAAGATCTTTACGCCTACGGCGATGCGCTGATGTACGGCGGTGTCAGACTAAAGCAGGCCTTCGGCGGTACAGGATATAGTGATGAGGTGAGGCATTTTCCGGATTTTGCGTCAAGAATTTATTTTATGGAATAGGAAATTGAAACAAAGAGCAGAGGGGATCGTTGATCCCCTCTATATTGTATAGGATTTAGAGTTAAAAAGGTGCATGTTGCAAGCTGCCTATGAAAGTTTATTAAGGTACCGGTTGACACCTGAATCTGTATAGGAGATTTCTCCGTTTTTTTAGTTCGTGAATTGAGTCTTGCAGTCCAGCAAGGCTCGATTTTTTATCTGGTTTACATAAACTGTGTAAAATCGAGATACAGGTCCGGATAAATCCCCGCTTTTACAGGTTCGGAGAAGGGATGGATCACAGGGCCTTCTCCATGCTCAAAGTTATATATTGTAACGAATTTCTGCTTCGGATCTATGATCCAGTATTCCCGAACGCCATTCTCCTGATAGAGTGAGAGTTTCCGCCCGTAATCCATGATTTTATTAGATGGTGAGGTGATCTCGATCACCCAGTCCGGCGCGCCGTGGCAGCCTTTTTCGTCCAGCTTATCCGGTTTGCAGACGACGGAAAGATCAGGCTCCACATAATTACGGGTATCGTCAGCCACATATACTCCGAACGGCAGAAATACCTCGCACGGACCATTATTCTTCTTAATATACAGGTTGATCTGTACATAAAGTTCTCCGAGAATCCTCTGGTGCGTTACGGACGGAGATTCCATAATAAACATCTGGCCGTCGATCAGTTCGGCACGTTCTCCGTCGGGCAGCGCCTCAATATCCGCGGTTGTGTAGGATTTGCCACCTTCAATGGTCATAAACTGTTCCTCTCTTTCAATTAATGCTACTTCCATAGTGATACCCTCCTTTTCGGCAGAAGGTTCATATGGATAACTTCTGCCGCTATTTAATTATGAATGTGAGTAAAGCGGCAGAAGTTGCCTGAATGTGCGAATGCACGGTTCATTGATTACTCATGTTGGATTTATCATACAGCATGAATGAGAAAAGTCAAGCATAAAAATGAATAAATACAAACGAAATATCGTTAATTTGTTAAAGTAACTGTATTCCGTTTGCCAGTGCTTCGTTTGTCACATCTTCCGGCCACAGGGAAGACTGTACCTCTCCGATGTGCGCTTTTCTAAGGAAAAACATGCAGATACGGGACTGCCCGATACCGCCGCCGATGGTGAAGGGAAGCTCCTCGTTCAGAATTGCCTTCTGGAAAGGAAGCTCGGCTCTTTCGGGGCAGCCGGCCTTGTCAAGCTGGCTAAGCAGCGAATCCTTGTCTACACGAATGCCCATGGAAGACAGCTCCAGAGCGATGTCCAGTACCGGATAGTACACTAAGATATCGGCATTCAGCGCCCAATCGTCATAGTCCGGCGCGCGTCCGTCGTGTTTTACGCCGGATTCCAGTAAATCGCCGATCTGCATAACGCAGACAGCGCCCTTCGCTTTGGTTATGTAATATTCACGCTCCTTCGGTGTATATTCGGGGAACATATTTTCCAGTTCCTGTGTCGTGATAAAGAAGATGTCGTGGGGCAGGATCTCGCTGATATAGTCATAGCGGATCGCCATATATTTCTCGGTCTTGCGCAGCACTTTGTAGACGGCTCTGACAGTTTCTTGCAGATAATCGATGGTGCGCTCTTCACGGGAGATGATCTTCTCCCAGTCCCACTGATCCACGTAGATCGAGTGAATATTGTCTGTCGCCTCATCCCGGCGAATGGCGCTCATGTCGGTGTATAATCCTTCGCCATGTGTAAAACCGTATTTCTGCAGCGCCATGCGCTTCCACTTCGCAAGAGAGTGTACAATCTCCGCCTGCGCCTCGTTCTGTTCCTTGATGCCGAAGGATACCGGACGCTCCACGCCGTTTAAGTTATCGTTCAGACCGGAAGCCGGGTCTACGAAAAGCGGTGCGGATACGCGCAGCAGGTGCAGTTCTTCCGCTAACAGCACCTGAAAAAAGTCTTTGACCGTCTTGATGCCGATCTGCGTGTCGTGCAGATTCAGCGCGGATTTGTAATCTTTGGGAATCATTAAGTTATCCATAGGAAACCTCGCTTTATAAAAATTTGGATGGCCGAGTTTGCGAAGCAATACTCGTAAAGTTAATTTGCGAAGCAAATTTACTTTTATTTAACCGCGTTTTGGGGGAGAAATCAAGAGGGATGACGAATAAATTTTGGGGAGTGGATTGAAGGTTGTCTAAGACGGACGCTCAGAGGAAAGGCAATATCTACGGAGCCGCGCTTTCGCTCCTTTCACAGCGCAGCAGACACTAAGCTCGTGAGAAACCTCGCTAAGTGCTGGTCGTTTTAATCCGAAGGATTTAAACATGTTCTAGGGGCTCCTTAAGATATTGTCTTCCCTCTTAGCTGGGTATTGGAAAGGTACCATTTGAATGTTATACAAAGCTTTCCTCTGAGCTGGGTATTGAAGAGGTATTGTTTGAATGTTATATAAGGCTTTCTTATGAACTGGGTATGGGAGAAGTAATGTTCAAAGTCGGTGTTATTTAAGTTAAGAATATATTCGATACACAGCGTCGTATGCTGTCCGGCGCGTCCGGTTTCAATCAAATAGTATTGTGATTGAATAACAACAAGAAAAACAAATATGAGATTAAGAACAAATGTTCGAAAAAGTACTTGCCTTTGAGAATTGTCTATGATATGATACACATACAGAACAAATGTTCTGCGCGCATGGGATGATCTGTTATTAGGAAAAGGAATTGATTAGGGGATGGAAGTCAGGATATCGCCGCAGATGTCGGTTATGGATAAACTGAAAATACTGGCAGATGCCGCGAAGTATGACGTATCGTGCAGCTCCAGCGGTTCAAACCGCAAGAATGACGGTACGGGGATCGGAAATACGGTCGCGGCGGGGCTGTGTCACAGCTTTGCGGCAGACGGAAGATGCATTTCTCTGTTAAAGATACTTTTTACCAACGAGTGTATCTATGACTGCAGATACTGCATCAACCGGAAGTCTAATGACGTGCCCCGGGCGTCTTTCACACCGGATGAGGTGTGTGAATTGACGATGGAATTTTACAGACGCAATTATATAGAAGGTTTGTTTTTAAGCTCGGGGATATTGTACAGTCCAAACTATACGATGGAGCTGATCTGTGAGACGGTGCATAAACTGCGCACAGTACATCGGTTTCAGGGTTATGTCCATGTGAAGGCGATTCCGGGGGCGGACCCGCTGCTCATACAGCGGGCGGGGTATCTTGCGGATCGCATGAGCGTGAATCTGGAGATGGCGACGGCGGACGGACTGCGGGAGATGGCGCCGAATAAGCATCGCAAGAATATATTGAAGCCGATGCGGCAGATCCAGAACGGTATTACCCAGAGTAAGAACGAACTTGCCTTATACAGACATGCACCGCATTTCTGCGAGGCCGGGCAGTCTACACAGATGGTGGTGGGAGCACTGCCGGAAAGCGACTACCAGATCATGTCGGTGGCTGAGAATCTGTATGAGAAATTTTCCCTAAAAAGGGTGTATTACTCGGCGTTTGTGAACGTAAACGAGGATAAGGAACTGCCGGCCTTGACGGGCGGTCCGCCTCTTCTTAGGGAACACAGACTGTATCAGGCGGACTGGCTGCTTAGGTTCTATGATTTTAAGGTGGATGAATTGTTGACGACAGACCGTCCTAATTTTAACATGGCGATTGATCCGAAGGCGGATTGGGCGGTGCGCCATCTGGAAGTGTTCCCGGTGGAGATCAATCGTGCGGATTATCGGCTGCTTCTCAGGATTCCGGGGATCGGTGTCAAGAGTGCAAGGCGCATCATAGCAGCCAGACGGTTCGGCAGTCTGACTTTTGAGGATTTAAAGAAGATGGGTGTGGTGTTAAAGCGGGCGTTGTATTTTATCACTTGTGGCGGCAGGATGATGTATCCGACGAAGATTGATGAGGAATATATCGTGCGCAATCTGACTTATCAGAATCGGATGGGCCGGGGAGAGCGGCTGCCGTTTATGCCGGATGGGACGACATACAGGCAGACATCCCTATTCGATGACGGGATGATTCTGGGAGCACAGAATTATAGGAGTATTTCGTGAATTGAGTTGGTATAAGCTTAGGAGCGTGACTATGCTTTAGTCAATGGTGCGGTGAGCCGGGCAGCATCTGTTCTATATAATTGATGGAATGGTACACGGGAGACATATATTATGGAAGAGAAATATATCATCTGCGAGGACTCGTTGGAGGGAATCTTCACGGCAGTTTATGATGCCTATGCCTTAAGGGAGGGGCATGAGCACATTCATATACAGGTGGGCGAGGAAGATAATTACAGATTATTTGCAACTTATATGTATAGTCACCAGGATTCTGTCAAGACTGATAAGGTGATTAGGACACTGAAAAGCAGGCTGGGTGAAGAGGTGTATGTGACGATCTGCAAGGCGGCGGCATCCTGTGACAAGACGAAGGGTGAGGCAATCTATCGTACCGTGATAGAGGGGATTACGGCCGGAAGCGGCAGACGGACGATGGAGAATCTGCGAAACCCATACGTGGTCAGGACATTTGAACTGGCGAGACGCACTGCGAATGAAGCACACCATGAAGTGGAGTTTATACGGTTTCAGGAGCTTCAGCAAGGGATTTTATATGCATTGATAGGACCGGAGAACAATGTGGTGCCTTTTGTCATGCCGCATTTTGCAGATCGGCTGGCAACGGAGAACTTCATGATTTATGACGAGAAGCATGGACTGTACGGGATACATCCGGCGCACAAGGCATGGTATCTGGTGTCGGATGCGGAGCAGTTAGCGAAGGATCAGGTACAGTGGTCGCAGAAGGAACAGCAGTATCAGGAATTGTTTACCATGTTCCATAAGACGATCGCGATCCGTGAACGCAGAAACATCCGTTTACAATGTCAGATGCTGCCGCTGAGATTCCAAGATTATATGGTTGAATTTAATAAAAACTGAGTAAATTGCGGCTACGGGAGTTGGACGAAAACGCAGATAATAGACAGATTAAACAAAAAATGCTTTGAACTTCAAAATATTTATGTAAAGTTGCAAGAAAGTGGCAATATTGTTTTTTATCAGGAACAAAAAAAGCCCCTTTACAAACGAAATGAAAAGAGTATAATCATTTCAAACGAGGAGTAAGTAAACAAATTTTTCTATGTGTGCCTTTTGCATACATGAATGGAAAAGGAAGGTGAATGTTATGCAACACAGAATTAAATTAAGACCGGATGAGGTGGTAGATTTTGTTTCTGCTGCGTCGAAATGCATTTATGATGTTGACATCTCCTATAACAGTTATATTGTAGATGCCAAATCGATTGTCGGGGTGTTAGGACTTAATTTTAATCAGGTTCTGACGGTTGCGTATAACGGGTACGATGCTGAGTTTGAGAAATATCTCAAAAAGTTTGCAGTGGCGTGTTAAGAAGGCAGCCCAGAAGAGTTTGTCGCCGTCCCGGACATGCAACAGTGTAAAAGGACAATAGTTTTATATGGAATTCGTTACATTGACTCCCTATTTAAGATAGCGTAATATCTTAGTAGGGAGTTTTTGTGTAATGGCACAGGTGTAGAAAGAAATGGTCTGGGATGGAAGTACATATTTCAGTCAGGAGTCTGGTGGAGTTTATCCTCCGCTCCGGTGATATCGACAATAGAAGAGCGGCATCTCCTGAGAATGCGATGCAGGAGGGGAGCAGAATCCACCGCATGATTCAGCGGCGTATGGGGCCGGAATATCAGGCGGAGGTGGGACTTAAGTACGTCTATGATACAGGGGAATATGAAATCATTGTGGAAGGACGTGCGGATGGGATCATTACGGAGCAGATCTTTCAGGAGCAGTTGACTCAACAAGTCAGAGTAACCATTGATGAAATCAAGGGAGTATTTCGGGACATTAAGAAAATGAAAGACTCCGTGCCGGTTCATCTGGCGCAGGCAAAGTGTTACGCTTATATCTATGCTGCACAGAACGGTCTGAATGCAATTCGTGTGCGCATGACATACTGCCATATGGAAACCGAGGAGATACGCTATTTTCATTATGATTATACCTATCAGGAGCTGCGGGAATGGTTCGAGGAAGTGATGGAACAGTATCGCAAATGGGCGGACTACAGCTTTGCATGGCAGAAGATTAGACAGGAATCCATCAAGGCGCTTACGTTTCCGTATTCTTACAGAGAGGGACAGAAGGAACTGGCATCTTATGTCTATCGGACGATCTATCATAAGCGTAAACTGTTTATTGAGGCGCCCACCGGCGTGGGGAAGACGATTTCCACGGTATTTCCAGCAGTGAAAGCTATGGGGGAGGAGCTGTGCGAGAAGATATTTTATCTGACGGCCAAGACCATTACCCGTACGGTAGCCGACCATACCTTCGCACTCCTCAGAGAGCATGGTTTAAAGTTTAAGAGTGTTATGCTGACAGCGAAGGACAAAATCTGTTTCATGGAGGAAACGGAGTGTAATCCGGAGCACTGTCCCTACGCCAAGGGGCATTACGACAGAATCAACGACGCGATGTACGACATGCTTACCCATGAGGATGTCTTCAGCAGGGAAAGAATAGAGGAATATGCAAAAAAGCACAGCGTATGTCCGTTTGAGATGTGTCTGGACATGAGCCTTTTTGCCGATGCGGTCATCTGTGATTACAATTATGTGTTTGATCCGCATGTGTATCTGCGCAGATTTTTTGCCGAGGGAATCCGGGGAGATTATATTTTCTTAATTGATGAGGCTCACAATCTGGTGGAGAGGGGCCGGGATATGTACAGTGCAGTGCTTCGGAAGGAAGATTTTCTTGAGTTAAAAAGAACGGTCCGGGCATACGATGAGCGGATCGCCAAGAATCTGGATAAATGTAACAAGGAATTGCTTGCCCTGAAAAGAGAGTGTGAAAATTACAAGGTGGAGGAGTACATTGATCCCTTTGTGCGGGCATTGACGAGGCTGAGTGCGGCGATCGATGATTATCTGGAGGATCATGAGGACAGTCCAGTGCGCAGTGAGATATTGGAGTTTTATTTTGAGATGTCCCATTTTCTGGAGATGTATGAGCTTCTTGATGAGAATTATGTGACTTACTCGGAGATGGAGTCGGATGGCAGTTTTATACTTAAGCTTTTCTGCGTCAATCCGGCGAAGAATCTCAGAGAGTGTATGCAGCGTGGAAGAAGTACGATCCTGTTTTCGGCTACACTTCTGCCGATCGGCTACTATAAGACGCTGCTGGGAGCGGATGAAGGAGATTATGAGGTGTATGCCAAGTCGGTGTTTCAGCCGGAGAAGATGGGGCTATACATCGGCAGCGATGTGACCAGCAGATATACGCGAAGAGGTGACGAGGAATATTATCGGATCGCTTCTTATATTCATGAGGTAGTGCGGCAGAGGCATGGCAATTATATGTTGTTCTTTCCGTCCCATGCTTTTTTGCGAAATGTTTATGAGATCTATATGCACTATTTCAATGCAGAGGGAACCGTAGAGTGCATCGTGCAGGAAGATTATATGAATGAGCAGGCGCGGGAGGCGTTTCTGAACAGGTTTACCGGAAATGAGGACTGCGATCTGAATGCTCTGATCAGGATGGAAATTGAGATGGAGGAAGACAGGAGTCTTCTGGGATTCTGTGTGATGGGCGGTATTTTCAGTGAGGGAATCGACTTAAAGAATGACAGCCTGATCGGTGCCGTCATTATCGGTACCGGGCTTCCGCAGGTCTGCAATGAGCGGGAACTGTTGAAAAACTATTTCGATGGGTGGGGAGAGAACGGTTTTGATTATGCCTACCGGTATCCCGGTATGAATAAGGTACTTCAGGCAGCGGGCAGAGTCATCCGTACCGTAGAAGACTTCGGGATCGTGGCGCTCTTAGATGACAGGTTTCTGTCACCTGCTTATCAAAGATTATTTCCCAGAGAGTGGGAAAAATACGAAGTTGTAACAGTTGACCATATTGGTCGACGAATAGAACGCTTCTGGGACGAGTGGCTGTAAAAGGGGCAATTTCCCACAGAATACAGGTTTGAGCATTGTGTTCTGCGGGATTTTATACTTTTCCGCCGTGTTATTGCGCCCTTAGCAACATAATCTCTTCCTTATAGGGTGCCACCTTCTTATCCGGATCAGTCAATGATGGAATATAGGGCGTTTCCAGTATCTTGGGAAGGTGTATGAAATCAGGATGGTGGACAATGTATCGCAGAGCATCCGTTCCGATGGTGCCCTCGCCGATGTTGGCATGACGGTCTTTCGCTGCGCCGCGCTCATTCTTGCTGTCATTGATATGAAACAGGGTGATCTGCGATTTTCCAATTAGTTGATCAAATTGGTCAATTACCCCGTCGAAATCATTTACGATATCATAACCGGCATCGTTTAGATGGCATGTATCCATACAGACGCGCAGTTTATCGCTGTGTGTGACTTTGTCGTAGATGGCAGCCAGTTCTTCAAAACTGCGTCCGATCTCGGAACCTTTACCGGCCATGGTCTCCAGCGCGATATAGCAGTCCTGTGTTCCGGTAAGCACTTCGTTCAGACCTTGAACAATCCGGTCAATACCTGCCTCGGTTCCTGCACCCACATGCGCACCGGGGTGCAGGATCAGGATATGGGAACCCATGGCGATCGCGCGCTCGATTTCCAGTGCAAGGAATTCCACCGCAATTTCGTAGGTGGCGGGATTGACCGTATTAGCCAAATTGATGATATAAGGTGCATGAACAACGAAATCATTGATTCCGTGGGCGTGCATATATTCCCATGCAGGGGCGATATTCAGTTCCCCGATATCCTTTCGTTTCGTATTCTGGGGTGCACCTGTGTATAACATGAAGGTGTCCGCCTCATAAGACACCGCCTCTTTCGCGGAGCCCAGCATCATTTCTTTACCGCTCATTCCCACATGGGAGCCCAGTATCGGCTGCATATCTGAATACCATCCTTTCCGTAATTCGATTGACTTAAAACGTCAACCCACAAAATCTATTGACTGTTATGAAAACATTATACAATATTTATTGACACCTTTCACCATGGGAAATTTAGATAAATGACAAAATTATAATAGAAAATTCCGAAAATGACATTCTTTTTTGACAAAAAAGGTGGAAAAAGCATCACGATATGACATTGCTGTCGATGTGGATAACTATGTGGAAATTGGGGATTTCTTTGGCAAATTGCAACTTTTTTCATAAAATAATGGGTAAAATGCTGTGGAAAAGTCGACAAACGGATTTTAGTTCATTCAAAAAAATACTCTTTCGGTCAATGCAACGATACTTTGCAAATATAAGGGAACAGTGATAGAATAGAGGGCGTGAGGATTGATGAAACAAAATAAAATGAGAGATCATAAAGAAGAGGAGAATATTATGTGGGCTTATGAGAGTGTTTTTTATCAGATCTATCCGTTGGGATTTTGCGGAGCGCCTTTTGAGAACGACGGGCAGTTGGTACATAGAATCCTGAAAGTGAATGATTGGATTCCCCATATGAAGAAGCTGGGAATAAACGCCATCTATTTTTCTCCCGTATTTGAATCCGATACCCACGGATACAATACGAGGGATTATCACACCATCGACTGCAGGTTGGGAACGAACGAAGATTTTAAGGAAGTATGTAAGAATCTGCATGACAACGGGATCAAAGTGGTGCTGGACGGCGTCTTTAATCATGTGGGAAGAGGATTCTGGGCATTTCAGGATGTACTTAAAAATCGGGAGAATTCTCCATATCTTGGCTGGTTCAATATTAATCTGGGCGGCAATTCCAACTATAATGACGGTCTGTGGTATGAAGGCTGGGAGGGAAACTACGATCTGGTAAAACTCAACTTAAGACATGAGGATGTGATCAACCATATCCTTGACAGCGTCAGAGGATGGGTGGAAGAGTTCGACATCGACGGACTCAGACTGGATGTGGCATATTGTCTGGATCATGATTTTGTCAGGAGGCTGCGTGGCTTTACGGATGGTCTGAAGCCGGATTTCTATTTATTGGGAGAGATGCTTCACGGTGATTACAAGACGCTTGTCAATGGGCAGATGTTACATTCCGCTACGAACTATGAGTGTTATAAGGGGTTGTTCTCCAGCTTTAACAGCATGAACATGTTTGAGATCAATCATTCGCTGCTCAGACAGTTCGGTCCTGAGAACTGGACTTTATATAAGGGGGAGCACATGTTGTCCTTTGTGGATAACCATGATGTGACGAGGATCGCGAGCAATCTGAACAACGAGGCACATTTACCGTTGATCTATGCGTTGTGTTTCGGTATGCCCGGCATTCCCTGTGTATATTACGGCAGTGAGTGGGGCGCAAAGGCGCACAAGAGCGAGGGCGATCCGGCACTCAGAGCCTGCTTCGAGAAGCCGGAGTGGACTGACCTGTGCGACTGGATCAGTAGGCTCGCCGAGGCGAAGAAGAATTCCGTGGCTCTCAATTATGGGGATTTTCGTTCGGTTGTACTGACGAATAAGCAGTGTATTTTCGAGCGTAAGTGCGACAGTGAGAGAGTGCTTGTGGCAATTAACGCGGACAGCGAGAACTACACCGCACATTTCGACGCGGGCTGTGGCATGGCGGTGGATCTGATCAGCGGAGAAAGCCATGATTTCGGTGGAGGAAGCGAGCTGCCGGGATACAGTGCCTTTTTCTGGAAAATGGAAAAATAGGAAAATTAACAAAAAACTATTGACAAAATTGTNGAATTTGACTATTATTTTTCTAAGTTTCAAGGGTGGGACTTCTTATTATTATATAGAAGTCCCTTTTTTGAACCTTAACCGAAAAAACTTTTTTTCANTNNCGGGATTTGTGTNTGTGCGCTGCCNGTCACAAACTCGTTATGTACAAGAAGCAGCGCAGAAATGAGGAGAAGATTATGAAGAAGAAAATGTTAAGTCTTGTGCTTGCAGGNGCCATGATGGCAACAGTGCTGACNGGCTGTGGTTCTACAGGCGCAGATGCCGGCAGTACGGCTGANGGAACAACGGTTGATGCAGCAGAGGATACGGGNGCGGACAATGCGGAAACGGATGCTGCAGGTACAGAGAGCGCAGATGCAACAGAGGATGCAGATGCGGCAGACGNTGCACAGACAGCCGGTGCAGGCGGCACGTTTAAGATCGGNGGTATCGGNCCTCTGACCGGNGGTGCGGCAGTATANGGTATCGCNGCGATGAACGGTTCTCAGATCGCAGTTGACGAGATCAATGCGGCAGGCGGTATANGCGGTATGACGGTTGAGTTGAATTTCCAGGACGANGAACTGGATGCGGAGAAATCCGTNAATGCGTACAATACATTGAAGGACTGGGGTATGCAGGTGCTGGACGGCTGNGTAACCAGCGGATGTTCCATNGCAGTAGCNGCTAAGNNNGNNGAGGATCAGATTTTCCAGTTGACNCCNTCNGGTTCTGCTGTAGAGTGTGTTACCAATGATAACTCTTTCCGCGTATGTTTCTCAGACCCTAACCAGGGATCGGCATCCGCGCAGTATATCGGTGAGAANGGTCTTGCNTCTAAGATNGCGGTCATCTATGACAGCTCNGATGTATATTCCTCNGGTATTTATGAGAAGTTTGCACAGGAAGCGGCAAATCAGNCTTTTGAGATCGTGACGGCAGGTGCTTTCACGGCGGACAACAAGACGGATTTCTCCGTACAGTTNCAGCAGGCAAAAGATGCGGGAGCNGANCTTGTGTTCCTNCCGATNTATTATAATGAAGCAGCNNTGATCTTAAANCAGGCTTCCGATATGGGATTTGATGTGCAGTTCTTCGGTTGTGACGGTCTGGACGGTATTCTGGGTGTNGAGAACTTCGACGCTTCCTTNGCNGAGGANGTTATGCTTCTGACTCCTTTCGCAGCNGATGCAACAGATGANCTGACAGTNAAGTTNGTNACCACATATAATGAAAAATTNGGCGAGACCCCGAACCAGTTCGCAGCGGACGGCTANGATGCGGTTTACACCATCAAGGCNGCNGCAGAGCAGGCAGGGATCACNGCGGATATGTCCAACGAAGAGATTTGNACNGCGCTGTCAGCAGCAATGACACAGATCNNGGTAGACGGACTTACCGGNGCCGGCATTACATGGGACGCTTCCGGTGAACCCACCAANGCTCCTAAGGCAGTTATAATCAAGAANGGCGTATATACAGCTATGTAGTANGANATGGATGCTTGCATATCATCCATCAATAACCTAGCTCGAAGGAAAGATGATTTCTTAAGGAACCCCTTAAAAAGCGTCGGCACTTAGCGAGGTTATGAGTTGCTTTGCAACTCTTCGAGCTTAGTGACCGCTACGCTTTTTACGGAGCGAGAGCGCGGTGACGAAGAAATCATCTTTTCTTCGAGCGGACNATTANAAGAATATGAAACAACCATGAACAAGAGAACAGAGGTGTAAATATGAGTTTTGCAGCCCATTTGATAAACGGAATCAGTTTAGGAAGTGTGTACGCGCTGATCGCACTTGGCTACACGATGGTNTACGGTATTGCCAAGATGNTGAATTTCGCCCACGGCGATGTCATTATGATCGGCGGCTATGTGGTGTTTGTGACGGTCAGCGGNATGGGNCTNAATCCCNTNGNNTCGATNATTATATCCATGGCGGTGTGCACGATCTTAGGCGTGACGATTGANCGGGTGGCATACAGNCCTCTTCGGGGAGCTTCACCGCTTGCCGTACTTATTACNGCAATCGGTGTCAGCTACCTGTTACANAATATTGCGCTTCTCGTATTCGGTTCGGATACGAAGGCATTCACGAATGTAGTGACATTACCGAATTTGGAATTGTTTGACGGACAGTTAGTTATCAAAAGCGTGACTATTGTGACTGTTATAGTCAATATTGTTATCATGGTCGGTCTTACCCTTTTTGTGAAAAAGACCAAGATCGGACGCGCCATGACGGCGGTGTCCGAAGATCAGGGCGCGGCACAGCTTATGGGAATCAANGTGAACGGCACGATTGCCGTGACCTTTGCNATNGGTTCNTCTCTCGCGGCAATCGCGGGTGTGCTCTTATGTTCTGCTTATCCGGCGCTTACGCCATACACCGGCTCCATGCCCGGTATTAAGGCTTTCGTGGCGGCGGTATTCGGCGGGATCGGTTCGATTCCCGGCGCTTTTATCGGCGGAATTCTGCTGGGTGTTATTGAGAATCTGAGCAAAGCCTATATTTCTTCCCAGCTTTCCGATGCGATCGTATTCAGTATTCTGATCATCGTGTTNTTAGTGAAACCTACCGGACTTCTCGGCAGGAAGATTCAGGAAAAGGTTTAAGCGAAGGGAAGGAGTAGAATATGAAAACGAAAGCGGGCAGATTAAGTAAAACAACGAAGAATGATCTGATCACNTATGCNATGGTGATCCTTGCATATATTGTAATGCAGCTTCTGGTTTCCACAGGACATGTATCCAGTTTGATTCAGGGGCTGTTGGTGCCTTTCTGTACTTATGCGATCGTGGCGATCGCTTTAAATCTGACGGTAGGAATTCTGGGAGAGCTGAGTCTCGGACATGCGGGGTTCATGTGCGTGGGAGCTTTTTCCAGCGCGGTATTTTCNCTGGCGTTTAAAGATGCCATACCGAGCGGACCGCGGTTTTTCATTGCGCTGCTCATTGGTGCGGTTACTGCGGCTCTGGTAGGTTTTCTGGTGGGTATTCCGGTACTTCGCCTTCGGGGTGACTATCTGGCGATTGTGACACTTGCTTTTGGAGAAATCATTAAGAATATCGTTAATGCACTGTATCTCGGNGTGGATTCTAACGGTTTGCATTTTACTATGAAGGANGCATTGTCNCTTAATATGGAAGAAGACGGTGTGGTGTTGATTAAGGGAGCACANGGAGTNACGGGCACNCCGAACGATTCCAACTTTACCGTNGGTGTGATTCTNGTNCTGGTCACACTTTTCATCGTGTTGAACTTTATCCATTCCAGAACGGGACGTGCGGTTATGTCGATTCGTGANAANCGGATCGCCGCCGAGTCTGTAGGNATTAATGTGACGAANTATAAACTGATTGCATTTACGATCTCGGCTTCACTGGCCGGCGTGGCGGGCGTGCTCTATGCGCATAATTTGTCCTCGNTGACNGCACTGCCTAAGAACTTCGGATATAACATGTCNATTCTGATTCTCGTNTTTGTTGTGCTGGGCGGTATCGGNAATATTCGCGGNTCNATNATTGCGGCGGTGCTTCTGACACTTTTACCGGAGGTNTTAAGAGTGTTAAGCGATTATCGTATGCTGATCTANGCCATCGTGTTGATTGCTATGATGATCTTTAACTGGAGTCCGAATGCAATCTTCTTCAGAAAACGNGTGAANCAGCGTTTGACAGCGGGCAGGAAGTCCGGGAAGGAGGCATAAGANATGGCATTATTGGAAGTGAANAACTTAGGNATCTCTTTCGGCGGTCTGCGTGCGGTCAATGAATTTAATATTTCTGTGGAAAAAGGACANCTTTACGGNTTNATCGGACCTAANGGTGCGGGTAAGACGACGGTCTTTAANCTGTTGACGGGAGTGTATCAGCCGGATGAGGGCGCCATCCTTTTAGACGGTGTNAATCTGACNGGNAAGAAGACGATTGANATCTGCAAAGCGGGNATTGCCAGAACNTTTCAGAATATCAGACTGTTTGGTGACATGCCTGTACTTGATAATGTTAAGGTGGGACTGCATAACCATTATCCCTANTCGACCTTAGAGGGGATTCTGCGTCTGCCNCNTTATCATAAAGTAGAGANAGAAATGAATGAGAAGGCGATGGAACTGCTCAANGTGTTCGGGTTAGAGGANTATGCGGACTATCAGGCGGAGAANCTTCCTTACGGNCAGCAGAGAAAATTAGANATNGCCAGAGCCATGGCAACTGANCCGAAGCTGCTGCTGTTAGANGAGCCGGCGGCGGGCATGAACCCTAATGAGACGAANGAACTNATGGATACNATCCGCTTCGTNCGGGATCATTTNGATATGACGATTCTGTTGATCGAGCATGATATGAAGCTGGTGTCCGGNATCTGCGAGAGGCTGACGGTNCTTAACTTCGGTGAGGTGCTGGCACAGGGTGATACGCAGGANGTNTTGAATAATCCGGAGGTTATTACGGCATATNTNGGAAGNTAGTATTNTCGGAAGNNTGATAGAAGGGAAGANTTNNNGTATGGCNATGTTAGAAGTGAAAGATCTTCATGTACATTATGGTGTGATAGAGGCGATCAAGGGAATCAGTTTNGANGTGGANCAGGGCGAGATCATCGCGCTGATNGGTGCTAACGGNGCGGGCAAGACCACAACTCTGCACACGATTACGGGTCTGATCAAGCCCACCAGCGGCAGTATCTTCTTCGAGGGCAAGGATATCACGAAGACGCCGGGCTATAAGATCGTACCNATGGGTATGGCGCATGTGCCCGAGGGAAGGCGNGTGTTTGCNCAGATGTCGGTCTATGACAATCTGCTGATGGGTGCCTATACGAGAAAAGATAAGGACGAGATCAAGGAGAATCTGCACATGGTGTACGAACGTTTTCCGAGATTGGAGGAACGTAAGACACAGATGGCGGGAACTTTAAGCGGCGGTGAACAGCAGATGCTTGCCATGGGGCGNGCGCTNATGAGNCAGCCGAACATTATCCTGATGGACGAGCCNTCCATGGGNTTATCCCCGATCTTTGTCAACGAGATCTTCGATATCATCAGACGGGTAAGCGAGTCGGGNACAACGGTGCTGTTAGTAGAGCAGAACGCGAAGAAAGCNTTGTCCATAGCGGACAGAGCTTATGTNTTGGAGACNGGTACTATTTCGCTGTCNGGTGATGCNGATGAGCTGATGCATAATGAGGCGGTGAAGAAAGCGTACTTAGGAGAATAAANGCGGAAACATAGNAATATATGATTAGCTGNCTAAATNAAACAAAATTTAGTCNGCTAATTTGTTTGTTATATGTATATAGCGAAGCTCAGCTTTTCTTAAAATTTGTGTCAATCTTATGATAAATAAAACTGATTGCAAAGCACAGAACGCCGGATACGAAGAAGCTGACGGCATTCTCGATGGTACTGTCATACTGTATATCGATCATGATCAGCTTGACAATGCTGATCATAGATAGAATCAGGCCGTATAGGCGGAAGGTAATGTTATTCCGATAGAATCCGATGATNATACTTAAGATGGCGAACAACAGTAAGCTGATGCTGATCATATAATTGACCACGTCATAGGAATTCAGGANACAGACCATGAACGCAGTATACTTGAATGCGATATAGTATCCAGCCCTTTGGTCGTGGAGCAATAATCTGCGCGAATTGATCAGGAACAGTAATGCGGTGATCATGATTGTGGCAGTTTTCCATGAACCATAGCCGATACCGACACATCCCGCGATCATAAGCAGGGCATTGATCGCAAGAAGCATGTATTCCACCGGTTTTGAGGTGCCGAAATAGGATAGTTTTGTCAGAATCAGATGGATCAACGCCAGGATAAAGAAGGAAATCAGGTTCGCTTTGATCGAGGTATATTCTATGGTACGGATATATTCNGCGTTATAGTCTAGCATGAACCGNTAGGCGCTGTCACGTACTACAATGACTAAGACCAGGTTGATCAGGATGTAGCCGATTATCTTGAAGCCGGTCAGATCCGTTGTACGGCAGACAAACAGGAA
Organism: Lachnospiraceae bacterium; assembly: GCA_014804355.1. GTDB lineage: Bacteria > Bacillota > Clostridia > Lachnospirales > Lachnospiraceae > UBA3282. The sequence goes on along the minus strand of JAAUZY010000009.1, from coordinate 44,015 downwards.
GGTAAGATATATAGCGGCGGTCATGATCAGATAATCAACACAGTGGTTTGCGAAAAAATTCGTGAACGTGTACGCTCCGTAAACGTANGCGGTAGAGAAATTCGGAATAAGCAGTTCTGCGGTAAATGCCAGACCGGCATACAGATACAGCTTTTTATCCTTTACCTTGCCATAGATCATAGCCGGTATGACAGTCAGATACGCATAAAGATGGCTCTGAATGAACGNATGGTTGTGGCAGCCCAGATAGATCACGGCGAGAAAGAAGATTTCCGAAATAATCTCATATGCGGCATGTTTTTTATACACATAGAACAGCAGTGCGATCGCGGCAATGTACATGAATAGATAAGTAGTGTCTTTTGAAAAAAGTTCCGTCAGGTGGAACAGCCAGATGAAAGTGACGGAGTTTACTATGGTCAATAGCTGAAAAGCAATACCGTCGCGATATTCTTCCCTATAAGAAAAATAAAATTCCGCCAGCATATAGAGCATGATGACTAAGATGTTGATGACTCTCAACNCGGTCGGTTTCATGAGTGCTAATCCCACNAGGAAAACAATCAAGTTCATGGCTTTGCAAATGTGATTGCACAGATTCTGGACATAATTCGTACGATCCCTGCCGGCAAAGACAACGGCGGAGATAAAGTAGAAGACGGTCAGAACGAAATATTTTGCGGCATCGGCATCGTGGACACATAGAGCCGTTCCCAGAATTGTGGCGATGANGATACCTGACTGGCCTATGATATGGAAGACCATGTTTTTCAGTCCGGGCAGATATTTCACCAGTACGGCCCAGACTAAGATCAGCATATATAGTGTCATATCTCCGATTACTTTAAAATACAGATCGCTTAACAGCAGTGAAATGTATAGGGAACCNATACCGCAGCCGATCAGNGCGGTGAAGAACTTATTGGTACGGTTCTTTCTGGAAGGTATGTATCCGGCCGCTAATATGGCGAAGCTGATGACATACAGACCGATCAGCTTTATTGTGTCGGTCAGATAGGGCAGCATGAGTGTGGCAAAAATAATCAGGCTGATAAAGATCAGCACGGAGGCAAAGATACCCATAAAATTCCTGCCGAAGAGTTTCTCATAGTCACGGGACTTAGNCTGCTGTGCGGTGTCGGCNGTGGGAGCGTCCGTTGGAAACTTTGTCTGTTGAAATGCAGTCGGAGTCTGGGATTGTATTGTCCGTTGGGGCGCAGCCGGAGCCTGGGACTGTATTGCCCGTTGGGNCGCAGCCGGAGNCTGGGACTGTATTGCCTGTTGGGGCGCAGCCGGGTACGGGGACTGTACAGTCTGTTGAGCCATAGCAGAGAAGGGGGATTGTAGCATCTGTTGAGCGATAGCCTGTGAGATGGGCTCCTGTATGTCGGAGGAGATTCCGGCAGACTGTCTGACTGGCGGAACGCTTGATATCGGTGCGTGATACGGGGATTTTTTCAATAGTTGTAATTGATTATTCAGATATCTCAGCTCTGTTTCAAAATAATTAATTTTATCCTGTTGTATTGCATTGCTTTGAAGATCCTGGTTTTGAGCTGCGTACTTATAGATTAACTCGTTCAGTTGTTTTCTCGCATTCAACAGATCATTCTCGAATTCCAGCAGATCGGTTTCTCTTGGGTCCATAGATATCCTCGTTTCTGCACATNCTTTGCCGTAAGTCTGCATGGACAGGGCACGTGTGCGATGATCTTCCCTGTGGGAACGGGAAGATGGTGGATGCTTTTTTGTTTTCATCATCGTATCATTGATGCGTGGGAACGTCAATGACATATCAATCAACCGGTATTTAACCAGAAAAAATAAAAATAANAATAAAAGAAAAAATTTGTTGACAAGAAAGCGTAACTGGTATAAGCTAACAATAATGTTGCTTAAGCTTGTGAAAACTTAGGAGTAAAAAGTTAAAAGCAGAAGTNATCCGTTTCAATCAAATAAACTAAGCAAAGGAGGTAAAAATTATGTTTAAAGATATGAAGAACAGAATCAATATGCATACAAAATCAGATTTTAATAAGGTAAAACATAAAATTACCTCCGCAGATAGAGGACCATGCCAAGTAAAGAACTGTGACTGGACTGGTCAATATGTGTGTTAGGCTTATTCAATGGCTGTGGTAATTTTACCACAGCCATTTTCTATGTGCTTTTGAGGGAGGGGAGGAAAAGATGAAAAAAATATCGAGTTACATATGGGAGTACAGGGTTCCGTACCTGATTGCCATCGCGTCGCTGCTGATTGCGGTTACGCTTGACATGATGGGACCGCGGCTGACGGCACGGGTAGTGGATGACGTTATTGTAGGCGGTAATATCGGAGAATTGAAATATCTGCTGTTGGGATTTCTGGGGATCGGACTCGGCAGGTGCGTTTTTCAGTATGTGAAGGAATATACCTTTGATAAGAACGGCACGAAGATATCCGGCGACATGAGAAGAGATCTGTTTAGGCACATTCAGGGACTCAGCGCAGACTTCTTTGACAGGAATAATACGGGCGAGCTGATGGCGCGTGTAAAAGAGGATGTAGACCGTATCTGGGATGCAATGAGTTATGTCAGCATGCTCTTGATTGAGGTAATCTATCACACGAGCATTATTCTGGTGTGTATGTATATGCTTAACTGGAAGCTGGCGCTGATCCCTACGGCGGCAATGCTGCTCTGCGGTTTTATTGCGGTAATCATGGAGCGAAAGCTGGGAAAGGTCTATGAGGAGATCAGCGAGGAGAATGCAGTGCTCAACACGGTGGCGGAGGAGAACCTGGCAGGTGTACGGACAGTGAAGGCTTTTGCCAGAGAGAAGTTCGAGATCGGCAAATTTCTGTCACATAATAAGAGGTACTATGATTTGAATATGGAACAGTCTAAGGTATTCGTGCGGTATTATCCATGTTTTTCAGTTGTGACTAAGGTATTACCATTGTTGACTATTCTGGTCGGCGGGAAAATTGTCATAGACGGAGAGATGACGCTGGGGCAGCTGACGGCTTTCGTGGAGTATTCCACTAATATCGTATGGCCGATGGAGATGCTGGGCTGGTTAACTAACAGTTTCTCTGCGGCGGTGGCTTCCAATAAGAAAATCAAGAAGATCTATGAGGAGAAACCAAGTGTTGTGGAATCGACTAATCCGGTCAAACTAGAAAAAGTGGCTGGGAAAGTCTGCTTCGACCATGTATCATTCCATAAAGCAGATCAGTATGAGATTCTGCATGACATATCCTTTACGGTGGAGGCGGGCAGGACGCTGGGGATCATGGGCGCTACCGGCGCCGGAAAGACCTCCATCGTACAGCTTCTGCAGCGCATGTATGATGCCACGGACGGAGCCGTCTATCTGGATGATGTGAACATTAAGGATATGTCTTTGGAGCAGCTTCGCACCAGCGTAAGCTACGTGATGCAGGACGTATTCCTGTTTTCGGATACAATTAATGACAATATTAAGCTAGGTAAGAAAGAGTACATAGATTTTAAGACGGTCAGGAAAGCTTCCAAGCAGGCACAGGCGAGCGGATTTATCGAGCGCATGGATGAGGCCTATGACACAGTAATCGGTGAGCGGGGTGTGGGTCTGTCAGGCGGACAGAAACAGCGGATCAGTATCGCAAGGGCACTGGCAAAGAAGGATCCCGTCCTTGTGCTGGACGATTCCACATCGGCGCTTGATATGGAGACGGAGCATTTAATCCAGCAGACGCTAAAGACGCTGGAGAATACGACGAAGATCATTATCGCGCACAGGATCAGTGCGGTGCGGCATGCAGATGAGATCATTGTATTAGATGGCGGTGCGATCGCGGAGCGGGGCACCCATGAAGAACTGTTGGCTAAGAGAGGGCTCTATTATGAGACTTACGAATCACAGTACGGTGATGTACAGACAAATACAGCCGTGTAGTCCGGGAGACGGACAGAAGGAACTTGACGGACCGGAGTACGGGATGACGGGGAATATGACACTTATGTCGTATAAAACGGCATATATGTCAGAGTGAGAGGATGGTGATATAAATGGCAGTAAATTCTTATAAAGATGATGAGCAGAGTGTGGAGCGTGGCAAAACACAGACTTTGATGCGCCTGTTTCGGTATCTGCTCGCTTATAAATGGCAGATCATATTAGTGCTGCTGATTATGGGATATGGTGTATTGATCAGTCTGGTCAATCCGTTGATTATGGAGTCAGCGATAGATGATCACATCGCGGTGGGAGATCTGAGCGGACTTTATAAGCTGCTGGCGGTCGCGTTGGTGATCAATTTATTGCTGGTGGTGACGGTGAAACTGCGCATGTATATTATGGCGAAGGTGTGCAACGAGATCCTGCTGACTATCAGGCAGGAGCTCTATACACATATTCAGAAACTGGATTTCCGTTTCTTTGACAGCAGACCGACCGGTAAAATATTATCCCGAATCATCGGAGATATCAATTCGCTCAAAGATGTGTTGTCCAACTGTGTGACGACTCTGATACCGGACGGATTGACGGTTATTGCGGTGGTGGTGATTATGATCTGGAAGAATCCGAAGCTGGCGCTTGCGTCCATGATGACGATTCCGTTTATGGCGGCGGCCATTTTGTTTATTCAGATCAAAGCGCACCCGCGATGGCAGCTGTTTCGGAAGAAATCTGCCAACTTAAATGCTTTTATCCATGAGGACATGGCGGGTATGCGGATTATACAGAGTTTCCACGCGCAGGGGGAGACGGAGGATACTTTCGATGATCTGTTAATGGAACACCGCACGAGCTTCTTTGATGCGGTGCGCATGAGTGACGCTTTCGGATCGGTGATCGATCTGTCCTGGGGACTGGGATGCATACTGCTGTATTATACGGGCATTGTAGTGCTTGGCGTGGACCAGGTTTCAGTGGGTACTTTCATTGCTTTCGGAACTTATCTGAATATGTTCTGGCAGCCGATTCACAATATCAGTAACTTCTATAATCAGTTGGTGACCAATATTGCGGGAGCAGAGCGGATCTTCGAGATACTGGACACGCCGCCGGCGATTGCGGACGGCGAGGGCGCGGCGCAGATGCCGCCGATCCGGGGAGAAGTTACTTTTGCGCATGTGAGCTTCTCCTATGACGATAAAGTAAAAGTACTGGATGACGTGAGCTTCCGGATTAAGCCGGGTGAGACGATTGCGCTGGTAGGACCTACCGGTGCGGGTAAATCTACGATCGTCAATCTGATCAGCCGGTTCTACGATGTGCAGGAGGGAACCGTAACCGTTGACGGGCATGATGTGAAGAAGGTGTCCATAGAGAGCCTGAGAAGGCAGATGGGCATCATGACACAGGATAACTTCCTGTTTTCCGGTACAATTAAAGACAACATACGTTATGGAAAATTGGATGCCACGGATGAAGAGATTATTGAGGCGGCGAAGGCGGTCAATGCCCATGATTTTATTATGCGCTTGGAGAAGGGGTATGACACTGAGCTTTCGGAGCGGGGCGGCGGGCTGTCCATCGGACAGAGACAGCTTCTGGCTTTTGCCAGGACGATGGTTTCCGATCCGAAGATCCTGATTCTGGATGAGGCTACGTCCAGCATTGACACGAAGACGGAGCTGTTGGTACAGGATGGAATCGAACATCTGCTGGCAGGCAGGACTTCTTTTGTCATAGCCCACAGGCTCTCCACGATTCAGAAAGCCGACAGGATCTTCGTTGTGGACGACGGCAGGATCGTTGAGGAAGGAAACGCACGGGAACTGATGGAAAAAAGAGGGATATATTATCAGTTGTACATGGCGCAGTTTTGTGCGTAAGTGTAATGTGAAATATCTGCAAAATCCAGCGTAATGGTGTTGACATTATTGTAAATTACTTTATAATTTAAGTGTATTGCTTAATTTTTAGTCTGTAATCAGTCGAAATTAGCATAGTCTGGTATTGTACGCAGTTTCTGACATTACAATACAAGAAGCATGCCGGTATAATTATAGGTACAATAATGGGGGAATTATGGCGAAAGCGGTTAAAATGGCAGATATTGCCAAGGTTATGGGGGTCAGTACAGTCACGGTATCGAAGGCGTTGTCTGACCAGAAGGGCGTCAGCGAGGAACTTCGCGCCCGAATCAAGAAACAGGCACAGGAGATGGGATACCGGACGGCGGCTTCCATAAGCCGGGAACGGTCAAAGAAGAATGCAAGCTATACCATTGGCGTCATCGTGGCCGACCGGTTTCTGGACAAATATGAATCTTTCTACTGGACACTGTATCAGGACGTGGCTACGGCAGCGGTACAGAAAGGGTGTTTTACCATGCTGGAGGTGCTGCAGAGTGAGGATGAGAATCGGATGATCATGCCTAAACTGCTGCAGGAGAAGAAGACGGAAGGGCTGGTGATCATCGGCAGGCTTAAGAAGGATTATCTGGAGGAATTGATGGAATATGCTTCGATCCCTGTATTCTTTCTGGATTTCTATGATCGGGACAGGAATTATGATGCTATCGTATCCAACAGTTTCCACGGTATGTATATCATGACCAATTATCTGTTTAATATGGGGCACCGGGATATTGGTTTTGTAGGCAACGTGCTCGCCACGGACAGCATCACGGACCGTTATTTCGGATACGTGAAGTCTCTGTATGAGCACGGAATTGATGTAAATAAAGCGTGGGTGCTGAACGACAGAGATCCGGATACGGGAAGATCGGACGAGGGATTTGAGATCAGACTGCCGGAGCGGATGCCTACGGCGTTTGTATGCAATAATGACGCGGCGGCGGCGATGCTCGTGCAGACATTGCAGCGGGAGGGTTATCGGGTACCGCAGGATATATCGGTGGTGGGATATGACAATTATCAGCCGCCGGGGCTGTGCGATGTAGGAATCACTACCTATGAGGCGGATATGAAGGAGATGGCAAGGCGTACCGTCAAGAATATGATTCGCAAGATATCGGGAGATCATTACAAGCAGGGTGTGTACATCGTTAACGGCCGGCTGATCTGTAAGGACAGTGTGGCGAGACGGGGATAAATGATTTGATCATGTGCAGCCTTTACGCAGCGCGATAAAGGTAACTAAGAAGTGAAGGATAAAAAGAATAATCCCGGAACAGAACAGGGGTTAAAGTATAGGCGAACCGGCCTTACTTTAACCCCTGTGTGCATCTCGGTACGCCTGTGGCGTGGTACCCATTTCACGCTTAAAAAGGTTGATGAAATGATTGGTGTTCTCGAAGCCCACGTCGAGAGAGATCTCGTGTATCCGTCTGTCGGTGGTCAGAAGCAGATGCGTGGCGACCTCCAGCCTCCTCAGATTCAGATAGCGCACGGGTGGAGAACCGAATGCCTTAGAAAACTCGTGGCATATGCGGTACTTACTGATGTGATAGCGCTTTTCCAGATCATCCAGCCGGAGTGGATCGGCAAAGTGCGTATTCAGATATTGTCTGATCTCGGACAGATATGGTGCGCACTTGTCTGCCGGCGCTTCCAGCTTCCATGCATCGATGAATAAGTCCGTTATCATGCCCTGCAGAAGTGAAGCGTCCGTCAGCTTATTGCGGAGATTTGCGTCGGTGCTGCCCGAAAGAAGTCGCTCCATACCGCTGAGTACGGGAGAATGAGTAGATACAATGGTGTGCAGCAATAGTCCGCCAAAGGGGACAAGGGAATCCAGTGTGGCAAGAAGAGTGCCGCGAACCAGGAAAATACTGATCTGCCATGGGGATTGTGCAGTTTCCATTGTGAAAGAAGAGGCAGAGCAGTCCATGTAGAGAAAAGTACCTTCCGTCAGGTTGTGATTTTTTTTGCCCCAAAGCAGATTTCCGCTGCCTGTGCGCGTATAGAGCAACATGTGACAGTCCATCGGGTCGCAGGTGAGCTTATATATAGAAGGAAACTCGATGGTGCCGCCGCACAGCACAGTGGGCAGACGGTCTGTCGTCTCTTCCGAGAGCTCATAGAAACTTCCGACGAAAGCTTCCGGCAGAAACTCGGGTGTCAGAGACGGCTTGACGGATATGGATTTTTCAAAAGTTTCCTGAAATGTCATATGGTTTCCCTCAGATTGTCGGCAAAAAGCTGTTTGCTTGTCTATAGCATCATTATTAGTGCAAGCTAAAAAATAAACTAATTAAACCTTATAATTTAATCTGGAGAATGTCAATAATGATATTAAAATCAAGAGATGTTTTGTGAAAATGCACAAAAAATAGCGACTTAAATTGTATAAATAGAAGAAAAGTACAAATACAGCAATAATAATATACAAATCACAATAATGGGTGATGATTAAAAAATAAAGTGATGTATACTTAATTTAAAGTTAATCAATTAACTAACAGCTCTTAAAAAAGAGCAAAATAAAAAGGAGGATATTTATTATGAAACTGAAGAAAGTATTAGCACTTACTTTAGCAGCAACGATGACTTTTTCATTAGTAGGCTGCGGCGGCGATGACACAGCAGCAAACACGCCGGCAGCAGACACGTCCGCTGATGATACGGCAGATGATACTACTGATGATGCAGCGGCACCTGCAGCAGATGATACGGCGGATGACACGGCGGCACCGGCAGGTGGTTTGACCTACGCTTCCATCACACTTGGTGAGGATTACGAGGACATCACGACAACAATCAAATTTATCCATCATAAGACAGACCGTGAAGATGATGGCACCATGGCAGATCTGATAAGCAAGTTTAACGCGATGTATCCTAACATCACTGTTGAAACAGAAGGTATCACGGATTATGCGGAAGATGCACTTCTTCGTCTCTCTACAGGCGACTGGGGCGATGTAATGTTTATTCCGGCTGTAGACGCAGCAGATCTTTCTTCTTATTTCATTCCTTACGGAACAGTAGATGAAATGAGTGAGCTGGTGAACTTTGCTGATCAGTGGAAAGACACGGCAGGCAACTGCTATGGTATCGGCTACATGGGTAACGCACAGGGTATTCTTTACAACAACAAAGTATTTGCAGACGCAGGTATTACAACACTTCCGACAACTCCCGATGAGTTCATCGCGGCGTTGCAGGCAATCAAGGATAACACAGACGCTATTCCGCTGTACACTAATTACGCGGCAGGCTGGACCATGGGCGGTCAGTGGGACGCATTCCTTGGCGCAATCACAACAGGCGACGAGACATGGTTAAACCAGAAGTTTGTTCACACGGCAGAGCCTTTCAAGGATAACGGCGACGGCACAGGCGCATACGCTCTGTACAAGATCCTTTATGACGCAGTTGCACAGGGTCTGATCGAGGACGACTACACAACAACTGACTGGGAAGGCTGTAAGGCAATGATCAACAATGGTGAGATTGGCACAATGGTACTTGGTTCCTGGGCAATCGCACAGATGAAAGCGGCTGGCGATAATCCGGACGACATCGGATATATGCCTTTCCCGATCACCGTAAACGGACAGCAGTACACAACAGCAGGTCCTGACTACTGCTATGGTATCAACATCAATGCATCTGACGATAACAAGGCAGCAGCTATGACATTTGTTAAGTTCATGGTAGAAGAGTCCGGCTGGTGTGATTTAGAAGGCGGTTACCCGATCTCTAAGACAGCTCCTACTTCTTTCGTATTCGACGGCGTTAATGTTGTAACGAACGTAACTGCTCTGACAGGCGAGGAAGACATCATGAACGAGATGAACGCTGAATCCGAGCTTTCCTTCAACGCTGGCGGCGACGCTAAGGTTCAGGGAATCGTAGAGGCGGCAGCTACAGGTTCCGAGAGTTTTGATGATATCATGGCAGACTGGACAGCTAAGTGGAATGACGCTCAGGAGGCACTTGGTGTAGAGGTTTCCTATTAAGAAAATAGCAGTATCAATAAGTAGCTTCATAGATATGATTCATGTAGGTATTAATTGATGGCATTTGAGCCGGGGATAGAATTATTACCCCGGCTCGAATTATCAGGAGGATAGCATATGGCGGCACAGGCAAATACAGTGGGAACACAGAAAAAGACCTTTTCGCAGTGGCTTAAGAGCAGAAAGGGTCAGCAGGCGATTATCATTATTGCATTTATGATCATTCCGCTTGCATTGTTATTTACTTTTACATACCTTCCGTTCGGTGAGATGGTAGGATACAGTTTTATGAAAATGAAATACATCGGCAAGAGAGAGTTCGTAGGTTGGGACAATTATGTCAGTGTATTCAACAGAAAAGACTGCTTCAGAGCCTTGAAACTGAGTCTGTATTATATGGGCGGTTCTTTGGTACAGCTTGTTCTGGCGCTTTATCTGGCAACTGTCTTAAGTTTCAAGGTAAAGGGCGGCAATATATTTAAGGGATTCATGTTTTTCCCTTATCTGATCAATGGTATTGCAATCGGTTTTATCTTTAAGTTTTTCTACACCAGAGGATTTGTATTTGATACTGTACTTCAGTGGTGTGGCTTTGAATTGGATAATCTGCCTTACTGGTTGAGGGATCAGAGCATTAACAATATATCACTTGTAGGAACTTCTGTTTGGCGGTATTTCGGACAGAACATGGTGCTCTTTATCGGAGCGATCATGTCGGTTGATGCCGAGTTGTATGAGGCGGCAATGTTAGACGGAGCGAACCGTTTCCATCAGTTCATCTATATCATCCTGCCGAGCATTAAGACGATCGTTACTTTGAACGTGATCTTATCCATCACAGGTTCCCTGAGCGCATTCGAGCCGCCTTATGTTATCACGGACGGTGCCAACGGGACAGGAACTTACTTTATCGTAATGCATGAGATTGCCCACACGCAGCAGAAGGTAGGTCTGGCGTCGGCGATGGCGGTAGTACTGCTTATGATTATATTTGCGGCGACGATTCTGCAGAAACTTTTCTTTAAGTATGTCTTTAAGAATTCGGAGGACGAGGATTTCAACGCAACCAAGCGTCGTGACAAGAAACTTGCAAAACAAGCGGCGAGAAAGGCAGGGAGATAAATGACAGCATTACAGAAAACCGGTAAAGTTTTACTTACTTTCTTAAAATATTTTTCACTTGTATTCTTTGCTTTTGTAGCGGTTCTGCCGATCGTATCCTGCGTGATCACGGCGTTTAAGACAGAAACCGAGTACGCGCAGACCAATGTTATGGAGCTGCCGGAGAGCTGGCTGAACTTCCACAACTTCGTGGATGCGTTTACAAGAGCCAATATGGGCCGTGCATTTATGAACTCTACCATTATTCTGATAAGTGTTTTGGTAGTGTCCGTGCTGGTAGGTACATCTCTTGCTTATGTACTGAACAGATTTCAGTTTCCGGGCAATGGATTGATCAGAAGCCTGTTCCTGTTTGCAACGCTGCTTCCCGGTGTTGCTATGCAGATCGCGGTATATGAGATCATGTTTAAGCTTGGACTGATCAACTCCCTTGTGGGATATATTATCATGATGTGCGGTACGGATGTCATAGCGATCTATATTTACATTCAGTTCTTTGAGAACATAAGCGTATCGTTAGACGAGTCGGCGATCATAGACGGGGCATCATATTTTAAAATCTACTATAAAATACTGCTTCCGCTTCTGCGTCCGGCAATCGTTACGGCCTGCATCTTAAAAGGCGTGGGCACATACAACGAGTATTACTGTGCGAATCTGTATCTGCAGAACAAGAAGCTGTATCCGACGGTGGCGACCTCACTGTATACCTTCGTGGGACCGCTCGGAAGCCAATACAATCTGATCTGTGCGGGTGTTATTATTTCCCTCCTGCCGGCGCTCATTGTATTCATCCTTTTCCAGAAGCAGATTTACAGCGGCATGACCGCCGGATCGGTAAAAGGTTAATTGTACATGTAGTGAAGTTGAACAAAAAATAAATTATATTTGGGTAAAGGTGACAGTTTTGTTCTTAGTATGTTGACATTATTACGAATTACCTTATAATTTAAATTAAAGTTATTTATTTTACTCGTTTTTAAGCCGAAATTTAAGTTTAAAAACGAGTAAAATAATAAATAAGAAAAATTGCAAGGTAATTAGAGAAACAGACGGAGAGCACAGGAACAGTAACGAAGAGGGGGAGACAATAAGCGATGATGGTAGAAGAGATAAAGAACCATCTGACTGACTGTATTATTCCATTCTGGAAGAAGCTGCGGGATGATGAGAACGGCGGTTATTATGGGTATATGGATTATGATCTGCAGGTGGATAAGAAAGCTGTGAAGGGGTGTATTTTAAACAGTCGTATCACGTGGTTTTATGCGAACGCGTATATGACACTGCATGATGAATCCCTGCTTCAGGAAGCGAAACACGGTTATGAATTTATGCAGAAGTACTGTGTTGATAAGGAAAAGGGCGGTGTGTTCTGGTCGGTTGCCTATGACGGAACACCGGAGGATACGACGAAACATACCTATAATCAGGCGTTTTCCATCTATGCGCTGTCTTCCTATTACGATGCTTCTAAAGATAAAGAGGCGCTTGAGACTGCGATGGAGTTGTTCAGGATCATAGAAGAACGGTGTACGGACGAGATCGGCTATAAGGAGGCTTTCGACAGAGAGTTTAAGGAGATCGAGAACGATAAGCTGTCCGAGAACGGCGTGATCGCGGATAAGACGATGAATACGCTCTTACATGTGTTTGAGGCGTATACGGAACTGTACCGCGTGAGCGGTGACGCTGATGTGAAGAAACGTCTGGAGTGGATCTTAGATACCATCGCGGATAAAATCTATAATCCGGAGCTTCACAGGCAGGAAGTGTTCTTCGATAGAGAGATGAACTCGATCTTAGATCTGCACTCTTACGGGCATGATATTGAGGCGGCATGGCTGATCCGCAGAGGTACGGATGTTTTGGGAGAGAAGGCATATGAAGAGAAAATGCTTCCGATCATTCTTGACTTAACCGGTCAAGTATATAAGGTGGCTTTTGACGGACATTCTTTTGCGAACGAGTGCGAGAAGGGTGTGGTGGATCAGAATCGCATCTGGTGGGTGCAGGCGGAGGCGATAGTCGGATTCTTAAATGCCTATGCGCTGGCGCCGGAGCATACGGAATACAGGGAGGCTGCCGAGGCGGAATGGGAATTTATCAGGAATTATGTGGTTGATAAGAGAGAAGGGTCAGAATGGTTCTGGATTGTGGACAGAGAGGGTAAGGCAGTGAGCGGCAAGCCTATTGTGGAACCTTGGAAATGTCCGTATCATAACGGCAGAATGTGTCTGGAAGTGATTAGAAGAGCGGAGGGCAACAATGATGTTACATGGTAATTACTATGTGGAATTAGAGAAATACAATAAACTGATCAACAGAAAAAATGTGAAGTCCGGAATATATAACGGAATATACGACAGATATGAGTATCCGGTGCTGACCAGAGAGCATATTCCGCTCACGTGGAAATATGACCTGAATCCGGAGACGAATCCTTATTTCATGGAGCGTCTCGGTGTGAATGCGGTCATGAACTCCGGAGCAATCGAGTTAAACGGCAAGTATTATCTTGTGGCGCGAATCGAGGGCAATGACAGAAAGTCTTTCTTCGGCGTAGCGGAGAGTGACAGCGGAATCGACGGTTTTAAGTTCTGGGATTACCCGATCCTTCTGCCGGATACCTGTCCGGAGGAGACAAATGTGTATGATATGCGGCTGACCAAGCATGAGGATGGCTATATCTACGGTGTGTTCTGCTCCGAGAGTAAGGATAAGACGGTGAACGATCTGTCTGCGGCAGTGGCTGCGGCAGGTATCGTAAGGACAAAAGATTTAAAGAACTGGGAGAGGTTAGATAATCTGACGACACTCCGCTCCCCGCAGCAGAGAAATGTAGTGCTTCATCCGGAGTTCGTGAACGGTAAATATGCGTTCTATACAAGACCGATGGACGACTTCATCGACACGGGTTCCGGCGGCGGTATCGGTTTCGGACTGTGCGACGATATTACCCATGCGGTGATCGACGAGGAGAAGATGACTTCCTTGCGCAAGTACCATACCATTACCGAGGCGAAGAACGGAGCGGGCGCAACCCCGATCAAGACGGATAAGGGATGGATTCATATCGCTCATGGTGTGAGAAACACGGCAGCCGGACTGCGCTATGTAATCTATGCGTTTGCCACAGATTTAAACGATCCTTCCAAGGTGATTGCGGAACCCTCCGGCATGCTGATCGGACCGAGAGAGGGCGAGCGTGTGGGCGATGTGTCGAATGTGGTATTTACTAACGGCGCGATTGCGAAAGATAACGGAGAAGTATATATCTATTACGCATCCAGCGATACGAGGATGCATGTGGCGACCACAACGATCGACAAGCTGATCGATTATGTATTTAATACACCGAATGATCCGCTGCGCTCTGTAGAGTGTGTGGCACAGAGGTGTGATCTGATCAAAAAGAACCTCGAATTCTTATCGAGACAATAATCGTATAATAAAAACATAGGGGCGAAAGGAGCACAGTTACAAAATGAGTGAAGTAAAAATGATCAGTCCTGCTGTAAAAAATGTGCCGTGGCAGGAGAAGCCGGAAGGCTTAAAAGGCGCACCGATCTGGCGTTACAGTGATAATCCCGTGATCGGCAGAAATCCGGTAGAGGGCGTTGCAAGAATCTTTAACAGTGCAGTAATGCCTTACGGTGATGAGTTTATCGGCGTGTTCAGAGGTGAACAGACTAACGGCATTCCGTATATCTATCTGGGCCACAGCAAAGATGCGATCCACTGGGAATTTGAAAAGGAGAAGATTCCTTTCAAGGATGAGGACGGCAATGATTTCATGCCAGTCTATGCATATGATCCCCGTCTTGTTAAGGTAGAGGATATATATTATATTATCTGGTGCCAGGATTTCTACGGCGCTTCCATCGGTATGGCGAAGACTACGGACTTCAAGACATTTACGAGAATCGAGAATCCTTTTATTCCGTTTAACAGAAATGCGGTGCTGTTCCCTCGTAAGATTAACGGCAAGTTCATGCTTTTAAGCAGACCTTCGGATTCCGGACATACGCCTTTCGGCGATATCTTCTTAAGCGAGAGTCCGGATATGGTATACTGGGGCAGACACAGACATGTGATGGGCAGAAGCTCCGAGTGGTGGGAGTCCGTGAAGATCGGCGGCGGCGCTGCTCCGATCGAGACAAGTGAAGGATGGCTCTTGTTCTACCATGGCGTAAGCGGAACCTGCAACGGACTCGTATACTCCATCGGCGGCGCGATTCTCGATATCGACAATCCGTCCAAGGTACTTTACAGATGTGAGAATTTCCTGCTGACACCGGAAGAGTGGTATGAAGAGAGAGGATTCGTACCGAATGTTTGCTTCCCCTGCGCGACCATTCATGATTCCGAGAGCGGCAAGATCGCATTGTATTATGGGTGCGCGGACAGCTATGTGGGCCTTGCATTCACGAAGCTGGACGAGATCGTGGACTATATCAAGACGCACAGCCATGTAACGGAGTCTGATACGGAGATCGGTATTAGATAATATGTGCGGAACGGATGTTTCGCGGCGTAAGAGGCGTGGCAGAAGTTTTATAGAAGTAAAAAGAAAATAATGGGACCGGCGGACATATGGGAGACTGTGTGGGCGCCGGTCTTTTTGTTGTTGCAAATATTCGAATATTCGAATCCGACATGTATTACTTGTGGATTAAGGGAAACAATGTTACAATAGCAATAGTTGTTATGATGATGGGGTGTGCGCAGGGGGTGCGTGCGTCACTACAGATACAGAGGAAGCCGGCGAACCGGCGCAAGGGGGAGAAGTTGATGGACAAGAAGGAGTTAACAGGAAACACAATGGAAACAGAGATGAAGGGTGAAGCGGTTATTCCGGCAGTATCCGGAGCAGAGGAAAGTGCAAAGATTGTGACAGACTCTGAAGTAAAAAGCGCAGATGAGAAACAGGCGCCTGTAAAGAAGGATGTGGTGCCCGAAGTGTTTCTGCAGTATCGGGAGTATGAGGTGACTATGGAAGAGGTGACTGAGCGTGTGAAATCTCACTATTGCGCTAAGGGTCATCAGAGGGAATCTATCGAAAATATGCAGATCTATATTAAACCGGAGGATTTCACTGCTTACTATGTCATTAATGACGGCATTGTCGGGAAAGTAAATCTTTTTTAGGAACGTTTTTGTCGCCTGACATAAAGACTTCGGTCTGAGGGAAAGGCACGGCTATATGGAATAGAGCAAGGTGTGATACCGCGTGTATTGCAGCTTGTATTTTGGGTATGATAACATGCCGTGTCTTGTATAGGACGCGGCTTTTTTGGTTGGAGGGTTTTTATGGGAACAAGAGTAGCGAGTGTGAAGTCCGATGAATGAGCGCATGAAAGAGCTGGCAGAACGGTTGATTACGAAACACAGTCTTGCCGAAGAGGAGTATCAATATCTGATCGAAAACCGCTCCGCTGATGCTGCGGCTTTTCTCGCAGAGCACGCCGTCAGGGTACGGCGTGAGATCTACGGAAACGCGGTGTTCGTGCGCGGACTGATCGAGATCTGCAACATCTGTAAGAATGACTGTCTGTACTGCGGGATTCGGCGAAGCAACCGTAGTTGCGACCGCTACCGCCTGACAGAGGAACAGATACTTGCATGTGCCGATGAAGGCTACTTACTCGGCTTCCGCACGGTTGTCCTGCAGGGCGGTGAAGACGCGTATTTCTCGGACGAGGTCATGTGCGGCATGATCCGACAATTAAAGTCGGCGCACCCTGACTGCGCGGTAACACTCTCGCTTGGTGAGCGGAGTCTTGCGAGCTATGCGGCGCTTCGCGAGGCTGGCGCAGACAGGTATCTTCTGCGCCACGAAACCGCCGACAGAGAGCATTACGAGCGCCTGCATCCGCCGGAGATGTCGTTTGACAACCGTATGCGCTGCCTTAACGATCTGCGTGCGCTCGGTTATCAGGTGGGCTGCGGTTTTATGGTGGGATCGCCCTTTCAGACATCGCAGGAGCTTGCAGAAGACTTGAAGTTTATTGAAAATTTCAAGCCCGATATGTGCGGAATCGGGCCGTTTGTCCCGCACCATGACACGCCGTTTAGGGACGAGCCGCCGGGAACGCTTGAACTGACCTGCTTTCTGCTGTCGATCATACGGCTGATTTATCCGCCGGTGCTGCTGCCAGCGACAACGGCGCTGGGCACGATTGCCCCCGATGGCAGGGAGCGCGGCATACTCGCAGGTGCGAATGTAGTGATGCCGAATTTGTCACCGATTTCGGTGCGGAACAAATACGAGCTGTATGACAACAAGATATGCACGGGTGATGAGTCAGCTCAGTCCAGAAGCTGTCTCGAGCAGCGAATGAGCGCAATAGGATACGAGATCGTAACAGATATCGGAGATATCAGGAAAGGAAAACGCTATGAGTAATTATGACCCTAAATCATTAAAAGCGGAGGAATTCATTAACGATGAGGAGATCCGAGCAACCCTCGCTTATGCCGAGGAAAACAAAAATAACAAGGAGCTGATCGCGAGCATACTCGAAAAGGCCCGGCCCAGGAAGACCGAGACGGGCAGCGTATGCGCCGGGCTTACCCATCGAGAGGCATCGGTTCTTCTGGCGTGCGAGGATCCTGAGCTGATCGAGAGGATGTACGAGATTGCCGAGGAGATCAAGCTTGCGTTCTACGGCAACAGAATCGTTATTTTCGCGCCGCTCTACCTCTCGAATTACTGTGTTAACGGCTGCGTTTACTGTCCGTATCACATGAAAAACAAGCACATTACGCGCAAAAAGCTTACGCAGGAGGAAGTAAGGGAGGAAGTCATAGCACTTCAGGATATGGGACATAAGCGTCTTGCCATTGAGGCAGGGGAAGATCCTGTCAACAACCCGATCGAGTACATACTCGACTGTATCAAGACAATTTACAGCGTTCATCACAAGAACGGCGATATCCGCCGGGTAAATGTCAATATCGCCGCGACCACCGTCGAGAACTACCGCAGGCTGAAAGAAGCAGGGATCGGTACCTATATTCTCTTTCAGGAGACTTACCACAAAGAGAGCTATCTTAATCTGCACCCCACGGGACCGAAGCACGACTATGCCTACCACACTGAAGCAATGGACAGGGCAATGGAGGGCGGCATTGACGACGTGGGATTGGGTGTGCTGTTCGGACTGGAGATGTACAAGTACGAATTTGCAGGACTTATTATGCACGCGGAGCACTTAGAGGCTGTGCACGGCGTAGGTCCTCACACGATAAGCGTGCCGCGTGTCAAACACGCTGACGATATCGACCCTGCCGCATTCGACAACGGTATTGACGATGAGACTTTCGCGAAGATCACCGCCTGCATACGTCTTGCCGTACCTTATACGGGAATGATCATATCTACGCGTGAATCCGAGCAGGTGCGCTCTAAGCTGCTCCGTCTGGGAATTTCGCAGGTAAGCGGCGGCTCCCGCACGTCGGTCGGCGGCTACACGGAGGAAACGCGTCCGCACGACACCGAGCAGTTCGACGTTTCTGATCAGAGAACGCTTGACGAGGTGGTAAAGTGGCTTATGGAGAGAGGGCATATCCCGTCATTCTGTACCGCATGTTATCGCGAGGGACGGACAGGCGACCGCTTCATGAGCCTGTGCAAGAACGGGCAGATACTCAACTGCTGCCACCCCAACGCGCTTATGACGCTCTCGGAGTATCTCGAGGACTATGCCTCAGAGGATACAAAACGTGTCGGCTACGAGATGGTGGAGCGCGAGCTGGAGCGTATACCCAAGGAAAAGGTGCGCGAGATCGCGCGGCGCAACATTGAGGATATCAAGAACTTAGGCCGCCGCGATTTCCGCTTTTAAAGAAAGGACACAGCTATGGGATTAAATGATACCGTATCCGCTGAGCGCCTGCACATAGGCTTTTTCGGTATGCGCAACGCGGGTAAATCCAGTCTTGTAAATGCATTCACGGGGCAGGAGCTTTCCGTAGTGTCTGAGGTTCGCGGCACAACTACCGACCCCGTTCGTAAGGCAATGGAGCTGTTGCCGCTCGGTCCGGTCATCGTTATCGACACGCCGGGGCTTGACGATGAGGGTGAGCTTGGCGCGCTGCGCGTCAAAAAGGCGCGAGAGATACTTGTAAAGACCGATGTTGCGGTGCTTGTTGTGGATGCGGCACAGGGGCTGTCAGCAAAGGATAATGAACTGATTGCGCTTTTCGAGGAGCGCAGACTACCATATCTGATTGCGTATAACAAAGCCGATCTGCTATCCGAAAGGCCGCCGCTCCACGGAAACTCGCTCTACTTAAGCGCCGTAACGGGCGAAAATGTAAATGCCCTCAAAACCAGAATCGGCGAGTTTGCAGGGAGCCTGCAAAACAAAAAGCATATCGTCGCCGATCTGCTGCGTGACGGTGACGTTGTGATCTTGGTAATTCCCGTAGACGCGGCCGCTCCCAAGGGCAGGCTGATACTTCCGCAGCAGCAGACCATGCGCGAAATTCTGGACCATCACTGCATGTTTGTCGGATGTCAGCCCGAGGAACTGCCGGATACGCTGGCGGCGCTGTCCGGGAAGCCGAGGCTCGTCATCACGGACTCGCAGGCATTTGACAGAATTTCTAAAGATGTGCCCGAAGATATTATGCTTACATCGTTTTCGATCCTGTTCGCACGGTATAAGGGCGAGCTTATAGAGCAGGTAAAGGGCGCTGCAGCGCTGTCAGGGCTTAAGGACGGCGATAAAGTGTTGATCTCGGAGGGATGTACCCACCACCGACAGTGCGGTGATATCGGGACGGTGAAAATGCCGAAGTGGATCGAGGAGTACGCGGGAGTGAAGCCTGCATATACGTTTACGGCCGGCGGAGAGTTCCCCGAGGAGCTTTCCGGGGTTTCTCTGATCGTGCACTGCGGCGGCTGTATGCTCAACGAAAAGGAGATGCGGCGGCGCACCGAAGCGGCAAGGTCGGCTGGGGTGCCGATCGTTAACTACGGCGTGGCAATTGCACATATGCACGGGATTCTCGAACGGAGTTTACAGCCGTTCCCCGAGGTGTTGGAAATGTTATTGGGAACGATGGCTGTTTAACAGTATAATGGCGACCATCGGCTCAATCATTTGGTCAATATAATGAAGAAACAAAGATACGGTTTGCGCGGGCAAGCCGTTATTTTGCGCCATAAACCAGGTAATGAGCAGTGAAACAGGGAATCGACCGCCGCTACGGACAGGGTCATTATGCGGATAGCCATGAAGTAACAGGCAGGAAAATGCCGGAGAAGCGGGAGTTGGATTCTGTATGGCGAATTATGAAGAAATTGTGGTGTGTATGACGTTATATAGGGTGAGAAGAGTTTTAAAGCTATAGGATTAGGGTGTCAAATAGGACATGAGACAAGTATTGAGGGCTGATCGCGCAAAGTGGTCCCGCAGTTGTCTTGCGTAGGAATATGAGATTTTCTTAATATTCCGTTCGATATCCAGAAATTTCGGGACATGGATGTCCCGAAAAGCCCGACCTGAGCCCGGACGGCGAATGTCGGGCGGTTTCGTTCGTAGTCTCAACCTGATCGGAATATTTTAGAAAATCCATATGACGAAGCCGATAACTGCGGGACCACTTTGCGCGATCAGCCCGTGCACTTTTATACAGTTGCCATTTAGAACTCTGATTTTATAAAAATATAGGTTGACAAACAATATTATATGCCGTATAGTATCTACAGAAACAATATTATACAGCGTATAATATTATAACATTCAACAATATTATAATGTCCAACATATGTAGCTTCATATAATATTATTGATGCATAATGCGAGGATGATTCGTTATGAGGTATGTAAAAAGCAGGAAAGGAGTTTATCGCATGGTTTTTAACACAGGTGCGGCACTGCTTGATGCGATCGTGCTGGCGGTGGTGTCCAGTGAACCGGAAGGGACATACGGCTATAAGATCACGCAGGAAGTGCGGCAGGTCATTGAGATTTCGGAATCCACGTTATATCCCGTGCTCAGGAGACTGCAGAAGGATGAATGTCTGGAAGTCTACGATATGGAATGTGCGGGCAGGAACAGACGATACTATAAGGTGACAGAGAAGGGAAGGGCACAGCTTAATCTGTATATCAGCGAGTGGTATCGGTATTCCGCCAAGTTAAACAGTATCTTTGAGGGAGGATTGAAGCATGAATAGAGCAGAGTTTATGAGGCGTCTGACAGAGCTTCTTGGCGATGTATCACCGACGGAGCGGGATGAAGCCATCCAATATTATAATGATTATTTCGACGATGCCGGAGCAGAGAATGAGAGCGGTGTCATCGCGTCGTTAGGTACGCCGGAGGAGCTGGCGAGAACGATCAAAGCGGGATTGAGTGACGGCGGGAACACCGGCGAGTTCACGGAGTCCGGTTTCAGCGGATATACGCAGGCATCGCGGGATGAGCTGATTCGGACAGAGGATGTAGGACAAAACGGAAGAGCTGATACAGCAGGAAATGGAGCGGAGACATTCAAGCAGGCAGGCGGTAATACCGCACAGGCGGATAATGCTTATTATCAGGGCGGCTATTATCAACGAAGCGGGGCGGACAGCTTCTACGGAGGCAGAGAGGATACGAGGAAACACAGTAACCCTTATGAGCAGACGAATGCCGGTGATTCCACAGGAAACCCTTCGGGTGGTCAGTATACGCAGCCGAAGCAGGATATGTCGGGCGGGACGATCGCGCTGATCGCGATTCTGGCAGTGCTCACTTCTCCGATCTGGATCGGACTGCTGGGAGGACTCTTCGGAGTGGCGGTCGGACTTCTGGCAACACTGTTCGCAGTGTTCATTGCGTTTTTAGTTGCGGGTATCGGATTAATCATAGTTGCGATTGCACTCCTGATTACGGGCATCGTACTGTTGTTCTCCGTACCTTTGGGCGGAATTAGTTTAGTAGGAACGGCGTTTATTTTGTTTGCCATCGGACTTGTGTTTGTGTGGTTGATGGTGCTGATGGCCGGAACGGCAATACCGGCGTTTATCAGAGGAATCGTCTCTCTATGCCGGAGACTTTTTAACAGAGGAGGTGCACGGGCATGAAAACAGGAATGAGTAAGTTTACAAAAGGGTGTCTGATGACGGCGCTGGTTACTTTTATCATCGGATGTCTGATCTGTGGTATAGCCGCGCTATTCGGCGGTTTCAGGGTGTTGAGAGACGTGGATGTTATGGGCATAACGGGGATTCCTTTTCATTATACCCGTACAGGCGGCGGCGGTCTGCGGTTTGGGTTCGGCTGGGACGATGATTGGGACGATGACTTTAACTGGTCGAAATATGAGAAGTGGAACCGTATCAGTAAAAACGACGGGGAAGTAGAACTGGAATTGACGGCAGATACTCTTCGCTCACTTTACATGGAGCTGGGCGCGTGCGAACTGCACATTATGGAAGCGACGGGAGATCATGTCGGAATCAGTATGACCGGGAATACGAAAAATTTCCGCTACATCGTGGAGAACGGAGATACCCTGAAGATGGTACACAGAACGGGTCGTGGCGTCTGGAACTGGTCGGGGAATGGAATTACGGTTAAGACGGAGGCTAAGGTATATCTTTACCTGCCGAAGGGGACTAATCCGGAATACATGGACATCGAAATAGGAGCCGGCAGCATGGATTCGGTCGGTCTGCAGGCGCGTGAAATGGATATTGAGGTGGGTGCAGGTGCATGCAGCATCGACGGCCTTACGGCGGCGGACAGCATAGGAATGTCGGTCGGCGCGGGACGGGTTACATTGGATGCACTAAGTGCAGGCGAGCTGGATCTGGATGTGGGTGCGGGAGAACTGCATATTGACGGCGCACAGGTGGCGCGGGAGACAGACCTTGAGCTTGGCATGGGCAAGGCGGAACTGACCGGACTGTTCAGCGGGAATATGGACATCAAATGCAGTATGGGTGATGTGCAATTGAGCCTGGACGATGCAGAGGAAGATCACAATTATGAAATTGAGTGCTCTATGGGAAATGTGCGTGTGGGAAGCCGCAGCTATACGGGATTGACGGATGAAGTGAGTATTTCCAATGGGAGCAGCAGTACCTATCAGATCGAGTGCTCTATGGGGAATGTGCATGTGGATTTTGCGGAATGAAAACGGTAGGAAAATAATAAATGACTAAATTAGTCAATAGGAGGAAAAAGTTATGAGTAATGACTATAGGAGATTAATGCGTTCACGGACAAACAGGACAATATGCGGTGTGTGCGGAGGAATCGGGGAGTATCTGAATGTGGACCCTACATTGATTCGTCTCGTGTGGCTGCTGTGTTCTCTGGTAAGCTGCGGAACGGGTCTGGTGATCTATCTGGTGGCGGCGGTGATTATGCCGGAAGATGACGGGATCGTAGGTTAAATAGAAAAAGCGGCGAAGGAACCATGGAGTCCTCGCCGCTTTTTTGTGTCAATCCTTTGCAGTAGCAGGTGTTATGAAAAGTCCGGATTTCTTAAGCGCAGGACGAAGCGCCATGTATACCGCGACAGACACGATGGTGGAGGTAAAGGCGTTGATAGAGGTGGAAGCCACGTTCCATGCCAGTGTCAGTTCTGCGGCGGGTTTGCCTAAGATCAGCAGCTTGTAGAAGTAACCGACTAACGGATCGAAGATTACGTTAAACAGCAGTCCGCCCACGGCTGCGGCAATCGTCCATTTTAAAACCTTGGCGTTATCCTTTTCGGTGCTGATATGACCGATCTTATGAGCAATAACACCTGTAATGAGTCCGATACAGAGTTTCAGAATGAAGGTCTTGGGAGCGTAGGCGATGTAGACAGGATCAAACAGATCGCCGATGGTCATGCCGATGGCACCGCCGAGTCCGCCGTAGAATCCGCCCAGAAGCAGGGCGCCGAGTACGCATACCGCGTTGCCCAAGTGGATGGAAGTGGCGTCGCCTCCGGGCATGGGAATCTTGATCTGCAGGAAAGTAAACACTACATAGGAAAGTGCGGCAAATATTCCGGTCAGTACAATTTTCAGAAGTTTTTCGTTTTTCATAAATTAATTCCTCCTCAAACAATGTTATAGATAACTATACCGCAAAATGGCATGATGAAAAGTGCCAAATTAAGTTTTTTAGACCATACCAGTGAACGTGATAAAGGGATTAAGAGAGAAAAAAACGGATATCCTACATCACAAAGGGAATGACTATAATAGTCAAAAAGAGTGAGGAACGTAACATGGGAGAGAAAATAAAACAGTTTAGGACGGATTTCTTTTATTATGTCTGGCTTTTTGTCTTGGTGGCAGTGTTTGGGTGGCTCTGGGAGGGGTTTCTGTATCTCTTTAAAGATGACACGTATGTCAATCGCGGATTCCTGACAGGTCCCTGGCTTCCGATCTACGGAACAGGCGCCGTTATGCTGGAAATACTGTTTCATAAGTGGCGCGACCGGCCGGTTCTGATCTTCGTGTCATCTATGTTGTTATGTACCGTATTGGAATATCTTTCGGGATGGTATCTTGAATTGACTTGGGGAGTCAAGTGGTGGGATTACAGTGACATGCCATGGAATCTGCATGGCAGGATCTGTGTCTTGAGCAGTGCGCTTTTCGGTCTTGGCGGGATGCTTCTTGTGTGGGTGGTCAGTCCTCTGTTTTATTCGCTGTATCGGAGAGTGCCGGTGAGAGTCAGGATCGGACTTGGTGTGCTGATATTATGTCTGTTTGCGGCGGATGCGGCCTACAGTGCGATGCGGCCGCATGCCGGTGCGGGAATCACTTATCGGTAGCAATGTGTACAATTTGAACATTCTATATTTGTGTGTTATGACAATAAAGGAAAACTGTTGAATGGCGGCGAATTATGTTATTATAGTACTAATACGGTTTATTTTGTGAACAGATCAGGAGATCTGTGAGTATGCCGGCAGAATGCTAAGAATAAAGTATCAGTGTCTGAACTGATGGATAATGAGGGGACATAAGATGGGGGATAATGTCTGGTTCTATGTATTGCATGGGCTTGCCGCTCTATGCGCGATTATCTATGCTTTCAAAAGTTATGGGAAGAAAAGCCGTCTGGGTGTGTTTACGGGAAATGCGTTTCTGGCGGCAGGTATGCTGAATATAGCATACATCGCGAGAATCATTGTAAAATCGTATTTCATGGCATCTTTGTGCACCAGCATATATTTCATATGTATGGATCTGTTGGTAGTTACGACATTTCAGTTTGTCGTGGAGTTTACGAATTATAAGATACTGGCACCCAAACGCAGAAAATATATTTATCTGCTGCATGTCGGGATCGCGCTGGTTGATGCGGCGCTGCTTATCGTCAACATCTCCCATGAGATCGTGCTGCGTTATCAGTACAATTTGTACAGTATATATGCGATCAAGTTTATGTATGTGCCCAAACCGCTATTTTATCTCCATTTTGGGTTTACGTTCTTCATGGGGGCGGCCATTGTGTATGTCCTTATTGTAAAAGTATATACGGTGCCTAAGATCTACAGTGGGAGATATAGGTATATGCTGACCGGGCTTGTAATTGTGATTCTGTTCAGCAGCGGATATATCTCGGGGTTGCTCAAGGTGGGCATAGACCTTTCGGTGTTGTTTTACGGTTTGGTCACGCCGGTCATATACGGTAATATATTTGATTATACGTCTAAGGGAATGCTGAATTCTACCCGAAAGATGGTTCTGGAATATATGGGAACGCCGATGGTGCTGTTCGATTACGAGGGATATGTGGCGGATACGAACCGTGACATGCGGGAACTTTTTCCTATATTAAATCAGCAGAATAGGAGGATCAGCATGATGGATTTCATGCAGATCGCTTCTTTCAAAGAACTGCAGAGCACGGTGACGGATCAGGTGTTTGAGTGGAGAAACTCCGATGAGGGCGGTGCGAAGGTGTATCAGTGCAATTTCACCTGCCTTCAGGACGAGAAAGGCAGAAACATCGGACATCTGCTTATTATGAAAAATCTGGAAGTGGAGCGGGATATGCTGACGCAGCTGTATTCCAAGCAGAGTTTCCATACCAGGATGAAACGCATAATTGAGAAAAGTATCTATCCGATTACGGTAGTGGTCTGCAATACCAACGGGATCGGACTTGTAAATGACGTGTTCGGGTGGACAAAAGGCAATGAGATGCTCAGAAGAGCGGCGGATCTGCTGCGGGATAACCTGCCGAATACCGCCGTGCTTGCACGGTTGGAGGACGGGGATATGGCGGCCGGACTTGCCGAGGTCGAGCAGGAGTATGCGATTCGCCTTTTTGAAAATATCAGGGAACAGTACCGTGAAAGCAATGATACCGGAATCAACACGGATCTGGAGTACGGTATTGCGGTGATCAGGGATGACAGCAAGAGTGTGGAGGAAGCACTGAAAGAAGCCTCCGACAGTATGCATACGAAGAAGCTGATGAATGAGACATCCCAGAAGAGTTCCCTGTTGGATTCGTTGACACAGACGCTGACGGAGAGCGACTATGAGACGGAGGAGCATGTGGAACGCACGAAAGAGATGGCCGTAAAACTTGGCAAGGCGATCAACCTGTCTGACACCGATCTGGGGCGGCTGGCTCTGCTGGCGGTACTGCATGACATCGGTAAGATCGCGATTCCGCATGCAATACTGCTTAAGCCGGACAAGCTGACAGACGAAGAGTGGGAGGTCATGAAGAGCCACACGGAGAAGGGATACCGGATCGCCAGTGCCTCCAAGGAACTGCAGCCTATTGCGGAGTACATATTACACCATCATGAAAGATGGGACGGCAAGGGTTATCCGGGCGGACTGAAAGGGGAGGAGATCCCGCTGTTGTCCCGTATCATTACGGTGGTGGATTCCCATGATGTCATGGTGCACGACAGACCTTATCACAAGGCGATGAGCCATGATAGGGCAGTGGAAGAGCTGCTTCGGTGTTCCGGTACGCAGTTTGATCCGCAGCTGGTGCAGGTGTTCTTGAAAGTCATAAACGCCGAGGCGTGATGAGGCGGGGAGCCTTATCGGCGGGCGTGAAGGGTATAAAGATTCAGAAAAAAATTTACGGAAGCAGGGAACCTTTTCCCTGCTTCTTTTATCTTAATTGACAGAACGATCGTTTTAAGGGTGTATCAGGCGGATGAATGTGTGCTTTGACATCCTGTGGGAAAGAACATCAAATAAGGAGGTGCTGTGTCCGGCATGGAACAAGAGACATTTGAACGGAATATACGGGAATATGCGCCGAACATGTACCGACTGGCGCTTGCCATGCTGCATAACAGGCAGGATGCGGAGGACGCGGTCAGTGAAGCGGTGCTTATGGCCTACGAGAAGAGGCATACACTTCGGGACCGGAACCGATTTAAGCCGTGGATCATGCAGATCGTGGCGAACGAAGCCAGAAGGATATACGGAAAAAATAAACGGATCACGCCGATGGAAGACATGGAGGCATATATGCCGTCATTCAAAGATGAGAACCATGAATTATGGGATGTGGTTATGCAGCTTGAGACGGCGCACAGGGAAGTGATCATGCTGTATTTCTACGAGCGATTTTCAATTAAGGAGATCGGCAGGATTCTTCATGTGCCGGAGGGAACCGTAAAATCCAGACTGTTCAGAGCGAAAAAGGCACTGAAGGAGATGCTGGAGGAGTAGACAGGAAAAGCACTGTGAAACAGGATGAAAAATATTACGCGAATGTGCTGTTTGCAGCATGCAGAGAGGAGAGAACTATGCAAGACAGATGGGAAGAGTCAATTTTTCATATGGCAGAACAAGAGCAGATGGTCATGCCGCAGAGTATGACCGACAGAATAGAAGAAATATTATGTAAACCTAAAGAAAAACGGTTTCGTATGAATTTTAAGAAAAGCATAATCCTCGCAGCGGCGATGATCATGCTGATCTCCGCGACGGCGGTCGCTTCGGTGGGTGCGCTCAGAGAGCGGATGGAAGCCATGAACCGTGAGAAGATGGAAGAGTATTTCACACAGATATATGCTTCAAAGATCGGAGTTGACAATTATAACAGGCCATATACCGATACCGAAAAAGAGCGGATGAGTCAGCTGCGGGAAGCCTATGAGGACGAGGCGCGTTTCCCGAAGGGTGAGCTCACCATGATAGAGGAAGCGGAGAAGTATAAGGGCAAAGGGGTTGCTCTTTTAGGCGACACAACGACCTTTTTCTTCCCGGAGGGGGAGATGAGCGACGAAGAACTGCTGCAGATTATCGATTTCATGCACAAGAGGGATTACAGCCTGCAGAAAATGAATGAGATGATCGCGGCGGGAGAGGCACAGCTGCCCGAGATCGAGGAAGAAGAGATTGAGGCAACCGACATATCGATCCTTGAAGGAGATGCAGTCTATGAACCGACGCAGGAGCTGACCATTCCTTACACGGGAGATCTGGAACTGGATCTGACGATAGCGGCAGGGCGGAATGAACTGTTCCTGGCAGGATATAACACCGTACACCGAATGGAGATCGGCAGCAGTGATTCTGAATTTTTCTTCGATGATTTCGGTGTGGAGACGAGAATCCTTGCGATGTGTCAGGATGTGAACGGGGATGTTTATATGGCGTTGTGGCAGTGGCCGGATGAGAATGATTGGGAGAGCAGAGAACTTGCGGTATGGGTAGTGAATAAGGATGGAGAACTGCTTCGTAAGATCGACATGTCTCCTTATATGGCACGGGAGAGAATAGGTTACGCAAGACGAATGACGATCGGTGCAGACGGTTATCTCTATCTTAGTGTGGCGGGACTTAAGTCGCCGAAGGAAGCGCAGGAATGTGAGATTCTCGTGTTGGATCGGGAGGGAAATTATATTTCGCGCATTGCGCCCGATGAGTATGCCCTGAATCTGAACGGCGGTCTGGGTGTCGGCAAGGACGGTAAAGTTTATACGTGTATTGAGAATTACTATGATTCCGAGAATCCGGAAAGAAGAATGGGAATTGCGTCTCTTAATGCGAAGGAAGGGACACTGGACGAAATCTATTATGATATCATGCCGGAGAATACGATTATGATCGACATCATTGCGCCGGGCGCGGAGTCGGATTTCGTGTTCTGGGGATATAACGGCATCTTTACTTATAATATGGGAGACGAAAAGGCTGTGAATGTCCTGCCTGTCTATGAGGCGCCCTGCGATTGGGAAGGGACAAGGTACTGCGCACTTTACGATGGCAGGATCGTGATTGCGGCCGCCAGTGACTACCGCATAGAGGAGCACCCACTGGGAAAAAGATTTCTTGCGGTTCCGGAGAAGACCTGTTTCTACTACATGCCGGGGATATAGTCCGCTTTTATTACAGAAAAAACTTTATATTGCTCATACGGGCAGGCGCTGTCGAAAAGATGGTGCCTGCTCTTTGCGATATAGGAAATTGCGCCGTACTTTTCGAGTTTGTCAAGATGCGCAGCAACTTATAAGCAAATCCCGGAACCTATCGCAACGGAACCTGTCGCAACCTGTCGCAACTCGATTTTTTGTTGAGGACGGAGCGGAAATATGATACTATATCTAATGAGATATTGTCGGTAGGAATGGGAAACTGACAATGTGAGAAGACGGTATCAGACAGGTCAATGTGATGGATTTATGCCGGATAAATAGGCAGAAACTGCTAAGGAGACTTAAATGGAACGGATTTTAGTCGTGGAAGACGATCTTGCCCTCAGCACAGGCCTGTGCTTTGAACTGGATGCGGTGGGTTATGTGTCGCAGGCGGCCTACAACTGCCGCAAGGCCAGATATTTGGCGGAACAGGAAGAATATGCGCTTATGCTTTTGGATGTGAATCTGCCTGACGGCAGCGGTTTTGAACTGTGCCGGGAGATTAAGAGCCGTAATCCGCAGCTTCCCGTGATCTTCCTTACGGCCAATGATTTGGAGGAAGACGTGCTGAATGGATTTGATCTGGGCGCGGAAGATTACATTACGAAACCTTTTAATATGAAAATACTCTTGAGACGGGTTGAGGTTGCGATTCGCCGGGGCAGCGCTTTGGCGGAACCGTCAGCCGTCGGGGAATGTTATCGGGATGATTTCTTACAGGTGGATTTTACTGCGCTTACCGCGGTCCGCGGAGGCGAGAAACTGGCGATCACACCGAATGAATATAAATTATTAAAGATTCTGACAGCCAATGCAGGGAATGTCGTCACGAGACAGAGCTTACTTACGCGGTTGTGGGACTGTGACGGTAATTTTATAGACGACCATACGCTGACGGTGACTATGAACAGGCTCCGCGCCAAGATCGAGGATGAGGAACATGCCTACATCAAGACTGTGCGCGGGATGGGATATGTCTGGCAGAAGAAACAGGGGATGTGAGAATGGAACAGGCACAGAGAAAACATATAGAGAGCAGCACAGTGGGTAATCACGTGGTCACGACGGTGATGATTGCCATGGGGTCGGCGTTGTTTGCAGGATTTCTGTATGTTTTGTGGATGTGGGTTCCACGTGCCTCGGTGCGGTATGCATTATTGTTTTTGTGCGGAGGGACGTGTCTGACCGCGTTTATATGGTGTCTGTGGCAGCGGCGGCAGGTATGCCGTTTTGCAGAAGAGCTGTGCCGGACGCTGGATGAGCTTATGGCCGGACGGGAGCCGGAGAACTATTATCCTTATGAGGATACCCTGACAGCAAGGGTGCAGGGTAAACTACTGCAATATTACGATCTGATGAATGAAGGATGGAGGCGCAGCCTGCAGGACAAACAGACGATACAGGAACTGGTGAGCGACATCTCACATCAGGTTAAGACGCCTATCGCCAATCTTTCAATGTTTATAGGCATTCTGCGGGAACATCGGCTGAGTGAGGAGAAACGGTCGGAATTTTTGGAGACCATGGCGGGTCAGATTGGTAAACTGGATTTTCTCATGCAGTCGCTTATTAAGATGTCGCGATTGGAAACGGGAACGTTTGTGCTGCATGCTAAAGAGGCGAACTTGTATGACACGATCGCACAGGCGTTAAACGGCGTTCTTACAAAGGCGGAGAACAAGAATATCAGATTTACGGTGGAATGTGAGGAATCCGTTCAGGTGAGACACGATCCCAAGTGGACGGCGGAGGCTCTGGGCAATCTTCTGGACAACGGAGTCAAGTATACGCCGGATGGCGGAAGCATCCGTATCAGAGTCCGCCCGTGGCAGTTCTATACCCGTGTGGATATTACCGACACCGGGATCGGCATACCGGAAGAGCACTATAACGATGTATTCAAGCGGTTCTACCGGGGAGAAGAGAGTGCCGGTCAGGAAGGAGTCGGTCTGGGTCTTTATCTGGCACAGGGAATCATCACCAGACAGAAGGGGTATATCAGTGTGAAGTCAGAGATCGGAAAAGGCACCACTTTTTCCGTGTATCTGTTAAACTAAAAGTGGTACGGTTGATTATATAGAAATCAATTGCAATGAAGGGAGAGTTCAATGAAAAATACGATTTTGGTTGTGGATGATGATAAGACGAATCTGGCGCTGGCGCAGAAGATCCTTATGCCGAGGTATCGTATTGCCGCTTCCAATTCCGGCAGGGGCGCTTTGAAATATCTGGAAAATCATCGTCCGGAGCTGATCCTTCTGGATATCAATATGCCGGACATGGACGGGTATGAGGTGATGGAACGGATCCGTGCGCAGGAAGAAACCAAGACGATTCCGGTCATTTTCCTGACGGCGGATAATCTGGCGGAGACGGAGATCAAATGTTTTCAGATGGGCGCCATGGACTTCGTCACCAAGCCTTTTGTTCCGGATATACTTCTTAGCCGGGTGGATAAGACGATCGAACTTGATCAGTATCGTCATAATCTGGAGAACATGGTAAAAGAGCAGGCGGAAAAGATCACGGAAGATGCCAGACGTATCAGTAAGATTCAGGATTCCGTCATTGTCGGCATGGCAAATCTGATTGAGAGCAGGGACGGAAGCACGGGAAAACATGTTAAAAATACACAGATGTATGTGCGGATGATCGCCAACGAACTGCGAAGAAGGAATCTTTTCGCCCAGGAATTAACGGAAGAATACATAGAGGATCTGTGTAAAGCAGCGCCGTTACATGACGTGGGGAAGATCAAGATTCCCGATGCGATCTTGCAGAAACCCGGAAGGCTTACTCCGGAAGAGTTTGATACGATGAAGCAGCACACCACGCACAGCAGCACGATCATCAAGATGATCATCGGTGATGTGGAAGACGAACATTATGTGGGGATCGTGGAGGATATTGCCATGTACCATCATGAAAGGTGGGACGGTACGGGTTATCCTACGGGACTTAAGGAGGAGGAGATACCGCTGGCGGCACGCATCATGGCTGTGGCGGATGTTTTCGACGCGCTGTATGAAGAGCGGTGTTATAAGCCGCCGGTTCGTCCCATTGAGCGGATCATGCAGATCATGCAGGAGGGCAGGGGAACACAGTTTGATCCGGTGATCATAGATGTATTCATGGAAATGCTTCCGATGTTAAAAGAAGTGCTGGGTATCAGTTGATAAAGAACGGTTGACAGGGATTACCGATGGGAATCCGGATGAAAGGTAAGGTAGGTTACTGTGGAAGAGAGACAGTTTGGGAATGAGAAAATGAGCAGGAAGCTGGAACAGATCGTATTGATTTTTTTCACGATTTTTTCGCTTTCGATGTTTGTCTCCTCGTTTCTGTTAGCATGGCATATTCTGCTCAAGGAGCTCATTATAGCGACTGTTGTGGCGGGATGGATCGTTTTTAGCAGGAAATACCGGGACTATAAGTACCGCGCCAAATTTCTGGCGGTCATGACATGGGTGAATTTTGCCATCTATGCAACACAGTCAGTGAGCTTTACCTCGATGTTGTCCACGATGCTTGCGCTGATCGTCCTGCTCGGTATCTTCAGTATTACGGATATCATTTATATTGATCTGTTCTGCGCTACGGTGATCATAGCCTATCACGTGTTTATTCTGCGGACGTTCAAAGTAGAGACAGCCAATGAGGTTCTCAGGCTCTTCTTACATATTCTTTCGGCATACGCAATTCTGTTCGTCACATGGATCACGATACGCACCAGACAGGAGACTAATGAGCAGTTGGTAGAGAAAATCCGCGAATTGAAGATCGTGGAGAAGAGCAAGGATGATTTTATGGTGAACATCTCCCATGAGATCCGGACGCCCATCAATGCAGTGTGCGGCATGAGCGAGGCTATCCTGCATGAGGATATTCCCGTGAATGTGAGACGGGATATCATAGATATTCAGACTGCAGGACGTAATCTTCTTGCTACGGTCAGCAATATTCTGGATTTCTCGGAATTAGAGAGCGGTAAGATGGAGCTGGCGGAGGAGAGCTATAATATTACCTCCACGGTTACGGATATCATTAATATGGCGCTGACGCTTGAGAACGGCAAGCAACTGGAACTGATCGTGGACTGTGATGCGAATCTGCCAAGTAACTTGCTGGGAGATGAACAGAAGTTCCGGCGCATTGTCATGAATCTTATGGAAAACGCCATTAAATTCACGAAGGAAGGCGGCGTGATCCTTCGGATTAAGAGCCGGAAAGAGGAGTATGGCGTTAACCTGTTAGTCAGTATCAAAGATTCCGGGATCGGCATGAAGCAGGAGGATATGGAGAATATTTTTGCCAGCTTCAGTCAGGTCAATTCCGGAAGGAACCGGGAAGAGGGCGGTATCGGACTCGGTCTTGCCATCACGCAGGCATTGGTGCGCAATATGGGCGGATTTATTACAGTGGAAAGTGAGCCAGGAAACGGTACGGAATTCCAGTTCACCATTCCGCAGAAGGTGCTGGATGAAACTCCCATTGTCTCCATCAGGAACAAGAGCCGTATTTTTGTTGCAAGCTATATCAATATGGATAAATATGATTACTCCGTGGTGCGGGAAGGCTATGAGAAATGCATGCGTCATATGGCGGAACAGTTCGGTGTTATGTTCCGTGTATGCAGGAATCTCTCGGAGTTAAAGAGGCGTATAGAGAATGAGAATTACACGCATATATTTATCGGCTGGGAAGAGTACAATGAGGATAAGGCATTTTTTGAGAAAATGGCACAGGAGCTCAAGGTCGTATTGATCCTCGACTATGATCAGGAGATGCAGAGCGGAAGCAATATGCTTCGTATTTACAAGCCTTTTACAGTACTGTCTATTGCGGCGGTGCTAAATGGCGAGAAGGTGCTGCAGAGCGATGAGCAGCACAGCCGCTATCGATTTGTGGCTCCTACGGCGAAGGTTCTTGTAATAGACGACAACGCCATGAACCTGAAAGTCATGGCAAGGCTTCTTCTTCCTTATCAGATCAAGGTGGTTATGGCGCTTGGCGGGCAGGAAGGGCTTGATAAATTAAATAGCATGGATTATGACTGCGTATTCTTAGACCACATGATGCCGGAGATGGATGGTGTGGAGACGCTTCACAGGATACGCCAGAAGCCGGGGCCGTATTTCCAGACGCTTCCGATAATCGCTTTTACGGCGAATGCCATCGGCGGGGCGAGAGAGATGTTCATGGAAGAGGGATTCGATGATTTTATTGCCAAACCCATAGAACTGAGCGTGTTAGAGAGAATGCTGCAGCGGTATATCCCGCAGCAGAAGCAGGTGAAGATAGATCCGCAGATGCAGGAGGACGCAGATGTCTCCGGTAAGAACGGCAGCAGGGGCGGCGGACAGTCTTTGGCGGGGCAGGAGGGCGCTGTGGAACAGAACAGTCCCGGGACGGCAGCAGGATCCGATGCAGTTAATCAATCAGAGGAAACACCTGCCGCTTCATCCGAGTCGGAAGGGTTAGAGGCGCTCAGCCGTGCGGGCATCAATATCTCGCAGGGCATTTCTTACTGCGGTGATAGAGAAGGGCTGCGCGAGATCATCGCCATGTATCATGCGCAGGGAGCGGGAAGAAGCCGACAGTTACAGCAGTTATTTGAGGAGCAGAACTGGAAGAATTATTCCATTACCGCACATGCCCTGAAGAGTAATTCCAGAGGGATCGGAGCAAATGATCTGGCGGAACTTGCCCTCAGTATGGAGATGGCAGGCAAAGAAAACCGAATCGAATATATTATGGAACATCATGCAGAGTTTATGAAGAAGCATGAAGAGCTTCTGGCAGCTCTTGCGGAGAATTCTTTTATTTATCCCGACGGCTGTCCTGATTCCGGATCGGAGGCATCCGGAGAGGAGGCAGGAGAGGATGGAGATACAGGGAATACCGATACGGGGCAGGTATTACAGGAGACAGATGAACAGACATTGAACGGACAGATAGCTCTTTTGCAGGAGCAGCTGGATAATTTCGAAAGCGATGGCATAGAGGATATTCTGAAGCAGTTGGAATCCTGCACATATCACGGGATCAATCTGAATGAAATAACGGCCAAAATCAGACAGAGCGTGGACGAATTCGATTTCCTCGGCGCCGGCGGCGTATTGGAGGAGTTGAAGGAGAAGATAACGGGAAGTCAGAACGGAGGCAATCATGATTAAGAGAATACGCAGGTTTTTACGATCTCAGTTGAATGAACAGGTGAATTTTCAGGACAGGCTTATGCGAATCGCTCTGATGCTGGCATTTGTCGCTGCTATCATCGGAATGGGACGTGTTATGCTGGGAGCGGCTCCTGTGGTGTTGTATGCGTTGATCCCGATGTGCATCGTATCTTATGTTGCAATTCATATAGCCGCGGACCGGCGCAAGATCAACAAGGCTGCCAAGCTGCTTGTTTATGCATCCAATCTCATTTTGTTCCCGTTGATCTTTATTTTGAGCGGGGGCATAGAGAGCGGTACGCCGGTCTGGTTTGTGCTGGGGCTGGTCTATGTGTTCCTGCTGTTTGACGGCAAAGAAATGATCTTTGCGCTGGTGGTTTCCGTGCTTACTTTTTTTATTACATATTATATCGCCTATCAGTATCCGAATATGGTGCCTAGGGGAAGCCGCGCCTACAGCTTCGTTGATTCCTATATCACGATGCTGGTGGTGAGCTGTTTTGTCGGTATGCTGATGAAGATTCAGGTGTGGACGTATAATAAAGAGCAGGAAGTGACGGAGAAACAGAAAGAGGAGATTGAACGGATCGCCAGGTCAAAAGATGCTTTTTTTGCCAATATGAGCCATGAGATCCGCACGCCGATCAATACGATCATCGGTTTGAACGAGATGATCCTCAGGGAAGATATCTCCGACGAGATTGCCGAGAATGCCATTAATATCCAGAATGCCAGCAAGATGTTACTGACCACCATCAATGATATTCTGGATCTGTCCAAGATAGAGTCGGGCAATATGGAGATCGTACCCGCACAGTATGAGATCAGCGCCATGTTCAGCGATCTGGTGAATCTGATCTGGATTCGTGCTCATGAGAAAGAGCTGGAGTTTAAGGTGGACATTGATCCGGAGATTCCGTCAATGCTCTATGGTGATGAAGTGCGTATAAAGCAGGTAGTCACCAATATGTTGACTAACGCAGTCAAGTACACGGCAGAAGGGTCTGTCACATTGACGGCTAAGGGTGAAAGAATTGCGGCGGATCAGATCATGCTGCGTATTTCCGTGACGGATACCGGCATGGGAATCCGTAAAGAGAGTCTGGACGACCTGTTTAGTTCTTTCAAACGCGTGGACGAAAGCGATAATCGCCATATTGAAGGAACCGGACTGGGACTCAATATTTCCAGACAGTTGATGGAAATGATGGGCGGCAGGATCTATGTGGACAGCGTATACCACAAAGGCTCCACTTTTACGGTGGAGGTCAAACAGCGTATTGTCAATGTGCGACCCATTGGTGTGATCAACTTTGCATCGCAGAAACAGTTGAATAACCGTGCAAAATATAAACAGAGCTTCACGGCGCCTGATGCCAGAGTGCTTGTTGTGGATGATAATGATATGAACCGTATGGTAGCCATCAAACTGCTCAGGGGTACGGGAATTAAAGTTGATACAGCGGAGAGCGGCAAGGAATGTCTGAAGCGGACTGCCGAGAATCTGTACCATGTGATTCTGATGGATCATATGATGCCGGATATGGACGGTGAGGAAACGATGAAGGCGGTGCGCGCCCAGACGAAAGGGTTCTGTCAGAAGGTGCCTATTGTTGCCCTGACTGCCAATGTCATGACGAATGCCGAACAGGTCTATCAGAATATGGGCTTTGACGGATATCTGGCGAAACCCATTAACTCGGCGCTTTTGGAGGCAAGTCTGTTAAAGTACCTGCCGCAGGAGCTGATCGAGTACGTTGCACAGGCAGACGAGGACGAGATGGAAGGAGAGACGACCATCAACCGTGTGAGCAGCGTAAGGAAGCGGAAAATCGCGATCACTGCCGACTGCATCTGCGATCTGCCCAAAGATTTGCTGGAGAAATATCAGATCAGGCTGATGTATTGTTATGTGCATACGAAAGAAGGGCGTTTCTGCGACCTGTTCGAGGTCTCTTCCGACAGCCTGTTAAATTATTTGCAGACAGAGGGGAATTATGCACATTCTTCCACGGCGGAGCCTTCGGAATATGAATATTTCTTTGCGGATACGCTGGAAAGTGCGGAGCATGTGATCCACATCACGGCTACCGTTGACTTAAGCGGGGCTTATCCGAATGCGCTGCAGGCGAGCAGAAGCTTTGGTAATGTTACCATAGTGGATTCCACCCATATCAGCAGCGGACATGGTCTTATGGTATTGTACGCCGCATCTATGGCGGAAGAAGGGAAAGACGTCCAGGAGATCTGCAAGGCTTTAGATCAGTTCAGAGACAGGGTATGTTCCAATTTCCTTGTGCCGAGTACGGCAGCGCTTTACCGCAATGGAAAGGTCAGCGCTGCGGTGCATAAGGTATGCAGCGGTCTGAATCTTCATCCGGTGCTCCACATGTCCCAGAACGAATTGAAACTCTGGAAGATAGAGATGGGCGGCAATATGAAGCATGTACGCGACAGATATGTCAAGAAGCTGCTTCGGCACAGCAAGCAGATTGATACGAGTGTTCTCTTTCTCACCTATGCCGGGTGTACGGTGCACCAGATCGAAGAGATTCTGGAAGAAGTGGAGAAATATATGCATTTTGACAGGATCATTACCCAGAAGGCTTCTGCGACAGTGTCAAGTAACTGCGGTGTGGGTGTGTTTGGTCTGATGTTTGTGAAAAAGAAGGATAAAGATAAAGACAGTCAATATGGATATGGTTACAGTACGGAAGCTTAAGAAATATTATGGCAGCGGGGAGAATCAGGTACGGGCATTGGACGAGGTCGATCTGTCCGTCGCAAGGGGCGAATTTGTTGCCATAGTAGGTGCGTCGGGCAGCGGCAAGACTACACTGCTCAATATGATAGGCGGTCTTGACGTGCCTACGGAGGGAGAAGTGATCGTGGACGGTGTGAGTCTCGCCGGTTTGCGGGAGGAGCAGCTTGCGGTATTTAGGCGTAAGAAGGTGGGGTTCATATTCCAGAATTATAATCTCGTTCCGACACTGACAGTGAAGGAGAATATTTTATTCCCGTTAGAGTTGGACGGTTCTGCACCAAACGAGGATTATCTGAAGGAGGTCGTTGATCTGCTGGGCTTAGGAGAGCGGATGTGCGCATATCCGGCGGCTCTTTCCGGCGGGCAGCAGCAGAGGGTGGCAATCGCCAGAACNCTGGTGTCAGGACCGTCCGTCATACTGGCTGACGAGCCTACCGGTAATCTGGATTCCCGTAACGGNCAGAATGTGGCGGGATTGTTGAAAATGACTGCTGAACTTTATCACCGGACACTGGTGATGATCACNCANAATCNGGANCTGGCGCAGCTTGCAGACAGGGTGTTNTATATGGAGGATGGGAAGCTCAGGGAGCAGAGGATCAGTTTATAGAATATGTTAGAGAATAATAATCTTAAGGTCTGCCGTAAGCTGGTGCGGCGGGANTTTCAATTTCATAAGGGACGCAGCATACTTCTTATGACGGCGATTGCGCTGGTGAGTATGTTGTGTACCTTTTCTTTTGCGTTGGGATTTGTGATCCGTGACGGATATTTGTACGGCTATCAGGTTCGTTACGGGTCTACGAGCCATATTCTGTATTATGGNTTAAACAGCGCGCAGGCGTCTTCGATCGCGCATCACGCCGATGTGAAAAAGACGGTGCTTGTGAGGGCGATAGGGATTTTATCCGATGATGTGATGGAATATCGCAGTGTGAAGCTTGCGGCAGTCGATTCCGATTGGGCGGNGGNAACGGANGCGGTACCTGTNTTCGGACGGATGCCNGAGNCTGACGANGAGATTGCCNTGGANGANCTTACNATGCGNTCNCTGGCNATTCCGCNNAANGAGGGNGCAGANGTNNTNCTGCGCTGGNTNCCCGTGGATGGCGGGGAGGAACAGGTGAGTNCTTTCCGGCTCTGCGGNTGGTGGAGCAGCGACATGNGTTCTACGGAGACNTGCGCNTGGATNACNCNGGNGNCNGCGGACAGGCTCTGTCCCGATGCGCCGGATCTTGTGNCGCTGGGAGTGACTTTGTACCGACCGGACGATCTGGATATGCAGGCCGAGGAACTGCTCGCTGATCTGGGGGTNGACGGTGTTGTCTATGATACCAATCTGGCGTATAACGAGGCCAGGGTAGAACGTGCGGAAGGAAAAGCAGTGCCATACTATATGATCAATATTGCAGTTGCGGCGTGCGGTATGTTGATGGTGTACAATATCGTGCGAATNTCCGCCGGAGAGAATGTGAGATTCTACGGGCGGTTGAAGAGTCTTGGGATGAGCCCGAGGCAGATCGGCAGGCTTTTATCAGGACAGGCGGCATATCTGTGCCTTCCGGCAATTCCNGTAGGNTGGCTGCTNGGATTNGCGCTTTGTGCNGNNGTNGCCCCGTATGTGATCNTAAATANGGGNGGNCAGAATCCGGCGCTNNTGTTTTTCNGNNNGGCTCCGTTTGTGTACAGTGCGCTGTTCACATACTTGATAGCGCTGACAGCCTGCATGCTGCCGGCAAAATTCGTATCAAAGATCAGCCCGGCCGAGGCTGTACGGTTTGTNGGCGCAGTACCGCGGCGNACCGTGATACCGCTTATGAAGCTGTCNGGAATNNGACGNGACAAAGGCAAATCCGNNTTGGCNGCTGCNTCCATGCTGCTGTCCCTGANCNTGCTGTGTNTTCTCTGGACCCAGTATGTCAGNGCTGATGAGGATAAGTATCTGGAGGATATTGCNTACAGTGATTATCTGATTGCAGATGCNTCTGCGACTACCAATCTTCAGCGCTATAATCCGTGGAGCCGAAGTATCACACCGGAGTTTATGCAAAAGNTTGCGGAACATGAGGCGGTGACAGANCTGGGAANGATACGCACGATGGAAGTGCCTATGTATGCAAGNGAGGAAGAGCGGGCACTTATTGTAGAAAATTTCGAGAGNNNGGATTCGGACGGCNTTGNNAGNAAAGAGGCNATGNCGGGNTCGCCGGACTGGTTAGCNGGNTATGAGANATTCCGGGANACCGGAGAGTATATCGGTATTGCTACAGGAATAGACGGNCTGGCGTTGTCTGTGGCGTTGCTTGAGGGAGAATACGTTGAAGGCTCCTACGACGCGGACCTCTTTGCTACGGGAAATTATGTGATCGCTGCGGGTGCCAGCGCTACATCCTTCGTCTCAACGCCTCCGGTGGGAAGCAAGGTGGAGATCGGCGGACGTTCTTTTGAGATCATGGCGGCTGTTTCCTATAAGAGCCGCATGGTTACCGGCTCCGACAGCCGGAATGCGGAGTATAACATTTCCTATNATATGCCGGTGCAGACCTATGAAGAGTTGTTTCCTGACAGTGGCGTCAGGAATATATTGGTAGATATTGACCNGAATAGTCAGGAAGAGTTTGAAGTTTTTCTGNAGGAACTTATAGGGGAAACAGGAATCGGGGTTACGATGCGAAGCGACCATCAGTGGGAGTTTAAGAACGCGCTGTTTCATACTTACATGATTCCTATGTTTGTAGGGGCGGTTTTGCTGCTGATCGGTGTGTTGAATTTCGGTAATGCATTGGTGACGAGCGTGCTTGTACGGAAAAAAGAGTTTGCGGTGTACGAGAGTCTGGGCATGACGCAGAGGCAGATCCGCAGGCTGCTAATTTATGAAGGATTGACATACGGCGGTGTGCTGACTGCCTTCCTTGTGCCGGTGGTTTCGGCATTGACATGGCTGCTGGGAAGATGGTGGATTACCCATACGACAAGCGCGTGGTGTGCTACATGGAGGTATTCTCTGAGGCCGATGTGGATCGTGCTGCCGTTTCTGTTCGCAACCGCACTTCTGGTTCCGCTGTGCTGTCTGCGTCTGGTCATGAGAGAAAGTGTTACGGAGAGACTGAGAGTGATGGATTGAGAGACAATAGAAGCATTTACAGGGCATTTTCAAAATGAAGATGTCCTTTTTTCATGTGAATCGGTCAATGTCACAAAAATGTACCTTTTCTGTACCTTGATTGTAACTTAGGGCTGATACAATTTCCTATAGAGCAGGAGATGTTGATACGAGGATGTTTCCGACGATTTCGAGTAACATCTTGCAGCACTGATATATTGTAAGGGAAAGGCAGGGTAATCTATATGGAAGCGATCGTGAAAGCTACGGGTTTAAAGAAATATTACGGAGAGGGAGAAGTGCTTGTCAAGGCGCTCGACGGCGTGGATTTGGAAATCGAGAGGGGCAAATTTACCGCTATCATCGGCACCAGCGGGAGTGGTAAATCCACGCTGCTCAATATGCTGGGTGGTCTGGACGTTCCAAGTGAAGGCAGTGTCAGAATCGGCAGTCAGGAGCTTGCCAAACTGAATGCGGAGCAGGGGACTATCTTCAGGCGCAAGCAGATCGGGTTTATTTTTCAGAATTATAATCTGGTGCCGGTGCTGACTGTGTGGGAGAATATTATTTTTCCGATCTCATTGGACGGACGTAAACCGGACAGGAAATTTATTATGGAAGTCGTAGAGCTTCTCGGATTAGAGAGCAAACTGGACAGTTTTCCTAACCAGCTCTCAGGTGGGCAGCAGCAGAGAGTGGCGATTGCCCGTGCGCTGGCAACAAAACCGTCCATTATTCTGGCGGATGAACCCACCGGTAATCTGGATTCCGCAACAAGTGACGATGTGATCAGCCTGCTTAAGATGACCAGCGAGCAGTTTTATCAGACCATCGTGATGATTACCCACAATCCGGAGATCGCTGCGCGGGCTGACAGGGTGATACACATCGAGGATGGGCGAATTGTGGTGTGATGCGATGATGGGATCGTGAGTGCGGTTTGCTAAGACAGCGCAAATTGAGTCAGCATGCGGAATGTAGATGGGTGGAATCGTGAGATTAGAGAGAAAATAGGGAGGACAGGGATTATGTTTCAACCGATAGCTGTAATAAACAAACGTATTTTTAAGCAAAATAAAGGGCGCAATCTTGTGGCAGTGCTTGCCATTGTGCTTACCACATTGATGTTTACCACGCTCTTTGTATTAAGTCAGAGTATGAGCAAGAACATTATCGAGATGACTTTTAAGCAGACAGGATATGATGCGCAGGCGTCTTTTAAATCTATTACGGAGGAGCAGGCGGATATGATCGCGGCGCATCCGGATGTGTCGGAGGTGGGGCACAGTCTGGTGGCAGGGCTTGCGGAAGATCCGCGTGTCTCGGGTCGTCAGGTGGAAGTGCGCTGGGCGGATGAGAGCTATGCAAAGCACTCTTTCGCACTGCCGGACACCGGAAGGATGCCGCAGAATGAGGACGAGATCGCGCTGGACACTATGGTGCTTACCAGACTAGGGGTGCCCCATGAGTTAGGCGAGACGGTGACATTGCAGTGGATGGCGGATTTTAGGTCGAAAGAGTTGATCACCTCCACTTTTACCCTGTGCGGATTCTGGGAGGCAAATGAATCCAGTTATGCCAGTATGGCGTGGGTGAGCAGGGAATTTGCGGATGAGGCGATAGAGTCGGTCGGCGGACCTGATCCTGAGGCAATGATGGGGATTTATATGGCACAGGTAAGTCTCTACAGCGATAAAAATATCGAGGGCAGCATGGATCGCATTTTGTCGGAACTGGGACTTGGGGATTTGGAGTATGGCGTTAATCTGGCGTATTCTTCCGAGATGAACCGGATGGCGGTACAGGAAAATCTGCCGATGTATCTGGGAATGGTTCTGGTTTTTGCGGCAGGATATTTGATCATCTATAATATTTTTCAGATTTCCGTTACTGCGGATATACAGTTCTATGGTAAATTAAAGACCCTTGGAACGACTAAGAAGCAGATGAAAAAACTGATCTATGTACAGGCGGGGCGGTTGTGTGCCATCGGTATTCCGATCGGACTGATTCTGGGTTATCTGCTGGGTGCAGTGTTGGTACCTGTGCTGATCAGTTTTCAGGCGGGAAGTGTGTCGGCAAGTCCGGTTATTTTTATTGGCTCAGCCCTTTTTGCGGGATTGACTGTATTGGTCTCTTGTATGCGTCCGGCAAAACTGGCAGGGAAAGTATCTCCCATAGAGGCGCTGCGCTACAGCGGTGTAACCCGGAGTGGACGTGGGAAGAAGAAACGTCAGGGAAGTGCGTCATTATATGCACTGGCTTGGTCAAATCTGGGGCGTAACAGGAAACGTACCGTTACCGTGATCTGTTCCCTCACATTAGGGCTGACGCTGATGAGCTGTTTTTATGCTAAGAATGCCTCTTTTGATATGGAGAAATATCTGGAGGGATTGACGATAGCAGATTATCAGATCGATGAGGCGACCAATGAAGCTTATATGACGGGATATGATCCGCAGGGCGATACCTTGAGCGGAGAACTAATTCGACTGATTAAGTCAATAGAAGGGTTGGAGTCAGCACGGAAATCAATTTTCAACAAAGAGGAAGTGTGATATTATGTAAACATGATGATGAATAACACAATAACAGAATATTTTACGGAAGTAGAAACCACAAAAGAATACAATGGCTATTTC
>JAAUZY010000008.1 GCA_014804355.1 Lachnospiraceae bacterium | reverse complement strand
GTTTGACGTCAAAACAATATGTTTAAGTAAATATTATAGCCAGTCAAAACCCTATATGGGTTTTGACTGGCTTTTTATAGCCAGATATAATTCATTTGTCAATAACTTCTAATGACGTTTATTTGTAATTTTTTGTTTTGTTGTTGAAGTACAATCAACCGTTCCAAGTTTTACAGTTGAATTTACCCCTTGAATCTGTTAGAATATACGTTGGTGTTTTATATATTATGAGAGGGCTTTTGTGAAGAAAGCAAACAGCGTATCCGGTGCAGTCTGCTGAACGTTTGACAGTTCGCAGTTTGGCTGCATCTATATTGGTACACGGAAATGAGGAAATCATGGGCGTAGTTCAGAAAGTGTTTGGAACACACAGTGAAAGAGAGATCAAGCGTATTGAAGGTCTGGTAAAGAAGATTGAAGACCTTCGTCCGACGATGATGGAGATGTCGGACGAGCAGCTGCGTGACAAAACGAAAGAATATAAGAAAAGGCGGGAGGAAGGAGAGACACTTGACGATCTCCTGCCGGAAGCATATGCCACGGTGAGAGAGGCGGCGAGACGCGTTCTCAATACGGAGCACTATAGGGTTCAGTTGATCGGTGGTATTATTCTGCATCAGGGACGTATTGCCGAGATGAAGACCGGTGAAGGTAAGACCCAGACCTGTCTTCTGCCTGCATATCTGAATGCATTAGAGGGTAAGGGCGTGCATGTTGTTACCGTCAACGATTATCTGGCGAAGCGTGACGCGGAGTGGATGGGACAGGTGCATGAGTTTCTGGGGTTAAAAGTCGGTGTTGTCTT
Organism: Lachnospiraceae bacterium; assembly: GCA_014804355.1. Lineage (GTDB taxonomy): Bacteria > Bacillota > Clostridia > Lachnospirales > Lachnospiraceae > UBA3282. The sequence goes on along the minus strand of JAAUZY010000008.1, from coordinate 72,221 downwards.
AAATGACATGAAGTCCGAGGAGCGTAGGGAAGCATATAATTGTGATATCACATATGTGACCAACAATGAGCTTGGTTTTGATTATCTGCGTGATAATATGGTCATCTATAAAGAGCAGCTGGTACTTAGGGATCTGCATTATGCCATCATTGACGAGGTGGACTCCGTGCTCATTGATGAGGCGCGTACGCCGCTTATTATTTCAGGTCAGAGCGGTAAATCCACGAAATTATATGAGGCATGTGATATTCTGGCGAAACAGTTGACCCGCGGTGAGGATATGGAAGAACTGTCCAAGATAGATGCCATCATGGGTGTGGAGCGTGAGGAGACGGGAGACTTTATCGTCAACGAGAAGGATAAAGTGGTGAATCTGACTGCGCAGGGCGTTGCCAAAGTGGAACGTTTCTTCCAGATCGAAAACCTTGCCGATCCGGAGAATCTGGAGATTCAGCATAATATTATACTGGCGCTGCGGGCACACAATCTTATGTTCCGCGATCAGGATTATGTGGTAAAGGACGATCAGGTGTTGATTGTTGATGAGTTTACCGGACGTATCATGCCGGGGCGTCGTTATTCCGACGGTCTGCATCAGGCGATCGAGGCGAAAGAACATGTGAAGGTAAAGCGTGAGAGCAAGACCCTTGCCACCATCACCTTCCAGAACTTCTTTAATAAATTTGAGAAAAAGGCAGGTATGACCGGTACGGCGCTGACGGAGGAAAAGGAATTCCGCGACATCTACGGCATGGATGTGGTGGAGATTCCGACCAACAGACCGATTGCCCGTGCCGATCATCAGGACAGTGTCTATAAGACGAGAAAAGAGAAACTGCGCGCGATCGTAGGAGCCGTGAAAGAGGCTCACGACAAGGGACAGCCGGTTCTGGTGGGTACGATCAATATCGATGCTTCCGAAGAGTTAAGCACTCTGCTTAAGAAGAACGGTATCGAGCATAAGGTCTTAAATGCGAAATTCCATGAGATGGAGGCTGAGATTGTAGCAGATGCCGGTATTCATGGAGCAGTGACCATCGCTACTAACATGGCCGGACGTGGTACGGATATCAAGCTGGACGAGGAATCAAGAGCCGCAGGCGGGTTGATGATCATCGGTACGGAACGGCATGAATCCAGGCGTATCGACAATCAGCTGCGCGGACGTTCCGGCCGTCAGGGAGACCCGGGCGAATCCAGATTCTATATTTCACTGGAAGACGATCTGATGAGATTATTCGGTTCCGACAGAATGATCGCGATGTTTAACGCACTGGGTATTCCGGAAGGACAGGAGATCGAGCACAAGGCTTTGACGAAGGCGATCGAATCTGCACAGAAGAAGATAGAGAACAATAACTTCGGTATCAGAAAGAGCCTGCTTGAATACGATCAGGTCATGAACGAGCAGAGAGAGATCATCTACGAAGAGAGAAGGCGCGTCTTAAACGGCGAGAGCATGCGGGATGTGATCTACAAGATGATTACCGACATCACGGAGAATTGTGTGGATATCTGCATTGGTGACGATACGGATTTTGATGAATGGAATTTCAATGAGTTAAATACGCTGCTGCTTCCTACAGTACCTTTAAAACCGCTTAGTCCGAACCGCGTACTGAAGCCGAAGAAAAACAGCTTAAAGCAGCAGTTGAAAGAGGAAGCTGTCAAGCTCTATGAGAGCAAAGAAGCAGAATTCCCCGAACCGGAGGCGATCCGGGAGATCGAGCGTGTGATCCTGCTTAAGGTGATCGACAGAAAATGGATGGATCACATCGACGACATGGAGCAGCTTCGTCAGGGCGCAGGCTTACAGGCCTACGGTCAGAAGGATCCGCTGGTGGAATATAAACTGAGCGGTTACGAGATGTTTGATGAGATGACGCAGAATATTAAAGAAGAAACCGTGCGTCTGCTCTTTAACGTCCGTATCGAGCAGAAAGTAGAGAGAGAGCAGGTAGCTAAAGTAACCGGCACCAACAAAGACGATACCCTCCAGAAAGGGCCCGTAAAGCGTATGGAAGCCAAGGTCTACCCCAACGATCCCTGTCCCTGCGGTTCCGGCAAGAAGTACAAGCAGTGTTGTGGACGGAAGTAAAACATTCCGATAAATATGCATGGCAGAGCACGCAAAATGTTCTCGAAGCTGCCATGCGTAGGAGAATGAGATTTTCTTAATATTCCGTTTCGTAATCAGCAATTTTGGGACATGGATGTCCCAAAAAGTCCGATATGAGCCCGGATGGCGAATGGAGGACGGTTGCGTCCGTTGGCATAATGTGACCGGAATATTTTAGAAAATCCATTTGACGAAGCCCGGCACGAGAGGACATTTTGCGTGCTCTGCCCCGCAATTTATAGAGGTATTTTAATGATTAAAGCATAATATATTATTTTATAAAGAAAAGGTGGTGACGTTAAGTGGTAGAATTGGATAACATGAAATCCGAACTTCTTAGTTACGAAAGTCCCTTAGCGGAAGTGAGGGATTCACTTTGACTTAGATAACAAGTCGAAGCGGATTGAAGAATTAGAGATGGAAATGCAGGCACCGGACTTCTGGAATGATCCGGAGAAATCCAACCAGAAGATGCGGGAGTCCAAGGGCCTGAAAGATATCGTGGATACGATGAACTCGCTGAGCAGTCAGTATGACGATATTCTGACACTCATCGAGATGGGGTATGAGGATAACGACCCTGCGATCATACCGGATATAGAGGCGGAGCTTAAGGAATTCAAGGAAACCTTTGAGAATATCCGTATCAGCACATTATTATCCGGTGAGTATGACCGAAATAATGCGATATTAAAGCTGAACGCGGGAGCGGGCGGCACGGAGAGCTGTGACTGGTGCAGTATGCTTTACCGCATGTATACGAGATGGGCGGAGCGTAAAGGCTTTGCGCTGGAGGTGTTAGACTATCTCGACGGCGATGAGGCCGGAATCAAGTCGGTGACTTTCCAGATCAACGGTGAGAATGCCTATGGCTATCTGAAATCGGAGAAGGGTGTACACAGACTGGTGCGTATCTCCCCGTTTAATGCACAGGGCAAGCGCCAGACGTCTTTCGTATCACTGGACGTTATGCCGGATATTGATGAAGATGTGGATGTGGAAATCAAAGACGAGGATATCCGTATCGACACCTACAGGAGCAGCGGTGCCGGAGGTCAGCATATCAACAAGACTTCCTCAGCGATCAGAATCACCCATTTCCCTACGGGAATCGTGGTGACCTGCCAGAATGAGCGTTCTCAGTTCCAGAATAAAGATAAGGCGATGCAGATGCTGAAGGCGAAGCTGTATATGCTCAAACAGGAGGAAAATGCGGAGAAGCTGTCTGATATCCGGGGAGATGTGAAAGAGATCGGATGGGGTAATCAAATCCGCTCCTATGTCATGCAGCCATATACCATGGTGAAGGATCACAGGACGGAAGAAGAATCCGGCAATGTCAATGCGGTGATGGACGGTGCAATTGATCCTTTTATCAATGCATACCTGCGGTGGATTAATGCGGTATAAGAAAGTTTCCACCGGTAAAATATGCGGCAGAACTTGGACAAGACGAACCCCTGAGTGAGAATTGAAAGATTCCGCTCAGGGGTATATATTTATTAGGTTTCACAGTAACAATATTTAATTTTACTTACGAATAACTTTCCGCATACCTGAACCACAAAAATCGTGAGGGAGTATTTTAAATCCTCTTTTTTCATAAAATGTTTCTTTTCCTTTTTCTGCAAGCAATTGTATACTGGAACGCCCTCCGCTTGGTGTTTCCCTATCGACATATTCAATCATCATATCAACTATTTTACTGCCGATTCCCATTTTTTGACAGGCAGGATGTACCACAACATCAACGATTACGTAATACAGCCCGTCACCAATCAATCTTCCCATTCCAACAGTTTGATTATCTTTCACTGCAACCACTGTATATAAACTATTATTGAGTGATTTCTCTGTCTGTTCTTTTGAAAAATTTAACCACTCAACGCTTTCTCTAAGCCTGCAATAATCTTCGTAACATAAAATATTTTCTTTATAGTCCATATAAAAAAGCGTCCTCCAAATCTTCAAATTATTCAGATAAGCTCTACTATGATCATATTTCTTTACTATTGCTTTTCCCTGACAAGATCAAGATAAAATTCTGCCAGCGTCGTTTTCATATAGGGCTGAACCCATAGCATGGCGATGCCGCAGGAGAGTAAGCAGGGAATCAGATAGGGGATAAAGCTGATATAGATATATAATAATCTGCCCTTGTTTCCGGCCATCAGTTTACGACTTACAGACAGCAGTTCACGTCCTGAATACTGAGGAAAATCGTGCAGCAGGAAGAATGCCTGTCCGTAGAACAGATTGATGGTGACAGATACTGTCAGAGAAAGAATGATTCCTGCCAGAGAGAGCAAAAGCACGTGAATGTAGGAAGAACCGGTAAACCGTAAGTCAAGGAACAATTCAGGGAGATCGAACAGAAAAGAAATCAGCGCGATCCATGCCTGTACGAGGAGCGCCTTGTCAGGACAGGACCTAAAACCGCAGAAGACATCACTCACGCTAACATGCTGTCCGCACGCAATTTTTAAATAAAAGTAAGAGGTTCCAGAGGTAAAAAGACCGGACAGAACGGATATGGCAAAAGTGATCACATAATACAGTATGAGCCCCGGCGTGGTGCTGGTATCTCCTGCAAAAGAAAGAGCCATCAGCATAAAAAAGCCTGTGCAAAACGTCACAAGCAGACTTGCGCCGATGGCGGTTCCATAGTGTCCGAACATATGCTCTTTAGCGGATGCCTTCAGCTCCGCGGAAGACCGATGACCATTCATTGGATATACTCCTGTCTGTCAAAATCCATCATCGAAATTCATACCCCGATATTTGCCGGCTGCATCGGAGGCTTTCATGTCCTTCTGATAAGGATTCTCTTCATTATAGTATTTGATCTGTGTGGCGGTAGTGCCGCCGGATACATAGGTGCGTCCGCATTCGGGGCAGATGGAAGTATGTATCGACACATTACAGGATATGACCTTGCCGTTATCCTCTGCAGCTTTCTTATAAGCATTACTCACGTGCTCCTGCTCATGGCTGCGTACGCGGGATGCGGCAGCATTCGGGTCGATGTGGGCGGGAGCCTTAAAGGAGACGTCCTCGTCGGAACCGTCCTGATATTTACGTTCTCGGCAGGTCTCACATTCGGCAGGAGACGATTTCTTGCCAGCCTGTTTCTCCGTGGATTCACCGGGATTCCTGATGATTACGCGTCCGTCTTCGGGAGCGTTTTCAGTACCCGTGCTGCCTGCGGATTCATGGGCAGGAGAACCCGGATTTCTACCGGAGACTGAAGGAGTTACTCCCGTGCCTGTACTTGTATAGGAGCCGTAATTGCCATAAGAATTATAGATTCCGTCAATCATATTGCACCTTCCTCTCATTTTTTTAGAGAAAATTACCGATAAAAATTATATGGGTATGTAATTTCTTCACCGTTTAAGATCGCATTGATCATTTCTTCGTAGGTCATGCCGTACTGTTCTTTAATCAGTTCATTCGCTTTTTCTAAGATCTGCGGGTTCGTCCGCATTGCCTGAAAGGTTGCGGCGATGAGGAGGCAGTTAAACACAATGCCTGCTGTGGCACAGAACAGACCGATCTTAGCTTTGGCAGCAGATCGAAGTGCCCTTCCTCTGGATAAAAGCGCAAGCACAATGCCGATACTTCCGAGGATGAACGTAGGGTAGAGGGTAAAAGAGGCACACATGATGATGGCAAGAACACCCAGAATCATCGCTGCGGTTGCCAACGCGTCTCCACCCGGCTTCGATGGAGGCGGATAGCTTCTGTTTGTATAGGGATTATCCGGTTGTAACTCCATGGGCGGCTCCTTTGCTTTGCAGTGCTTGTGCGATCTGCTTTTATGTATCGTGTATCGTATGTGTACAGTATACCATATGCATAGAAGAAAAACCAGAGGTTAAAAACGTTAAAAACAGCAGTTTTGTGCAAGTTTCGGCGTAAGCGATATTGACCAATTTATGGATTATGTGTAATATAAAGGCAGGAATAAAAGATAACTTATATATATGGCGCACGCCTCTTCTTTCTTGGGAAATGTATCTTTATGAGTAACTGTGAAGAACAGGGTTCTGAACGGTTTCCTTCATGAAAGAAAAGGGAAACACAGTGATGATCGGGGGACGAGGTTATGAAAAGAAGATGGAAAGGTATCACGGCACTGGGACTGTCAGCGCTGATCGGGTGTATGGCACCCGTAAGTACGATGATGGCGGCAGCAGAAGAAACGGAAACTGCGGAAAGCGTGCAGGAGCTGGAAGTAACCGAACCGGCGGCAGAAGAAGTGCAGGAGCCGGAAGTAACCGAACCGGCGGCAGAAGAAGTGCAGGAGCCGGAAGTAACCGAACCGACGACGGAAGAGACACAGGAAACAGAAGTGGCCGAATCGACGACAGAGGAGGCACCGGAGCCCGAAAGTGTCGAGGCAGCAGCTGAAAGTGCGGAATTTATACCACAGGCAACGGAAACGGCAGCACTGAAAGCGCAGGAGCAGTCTGAGAAAGCCGAAACACCGGTGATTGTAATTCAACTGCAGGGGCAGAATCGGGCACAGGAATTGGGTGGTACGATCGAATATAATACATATTTCGGCAATCGTGATCAGCGTCTCAGCATTTCAGTAAGTCAGGGCAGCGATCCGGTATCACTCTATTATTATCTTGACACGGCGGCCCGTGTTTCCAATGAGAGCAAGAGTAAGGAACAGTTATCCGATCTCTGGCAGCCGGCAGAACAGGAGGTCGGTCTGGGGCAGGAAGGCGCATATGTGTTGTATGTCATGGCGAAAGCGGCGGATGGGCAGATCTCTTATGCGAGAACGGACGGTATCGTGATTGATACGACGGCACCCGTGATCACAGGAATAGATAACGGCGGCACTTATCCGGAAGATACGTGTTTCGGAGTGACAGATGATAATCTGGAGAGCGTGCTGATGAACGAGCAGCCGGCGGCACTCTCGCAGGCAGACGGAATGTATCGGGTTACGGCTGCGCAGTATTCCACTTCCTGCGTGATCAGAGCGAAGGATAAGGCAGGAAACGAAACGGTGTACAGCATCACCGTGGAAAAGAAAAATGCAGAAGATGACACAAGTGTCATATCAAAAACCGGAGACTATTCGTTAAAGGCGGGCACTGCTTACCGGTTAGGTGACGGAAATTGGACGTTGAAGGGTGATAGTACAGTCTATCGCGGCGGCAGCACGTTCTATGTGAGCGGCGACGGCAACTATCATTTTACGCAGCATATGAAATAAGCTGAGAGAGGGAGTGGATATTCTATGCAAAAGCAGATGTCATCTAAGAAGATCGGGNTGATCTTATGTGTGGCAGCCGCCGTAATTGCAGTGGTGGTTGTGCTTCTTATAGTAAACAGAAAAGATGAGGCTTTNCGTTCCATTATGGTCTATGAGCTGGAGGGAAGNGCNGTGATCGAGCGGGNGGATATCGGTGCCATTNATGCGGCGGAGAATNTGTATCTGGAATCCGGTGANCGTGTGAGTGTGCAGCAAGACAGCATGATGCGCATGAAGCTGGATGACGATAAGTACATAACGGCGGAAGCCGATACGGTCTTTTCGCTGGAAGCGGAAGGAGACGGNCAGAATTCCANGACGAGGATCCGTCTGGAGCAGGGAGCAGTTACCAATGAGATTCAGAAGCCATTAAGCGGGGAGTCGCTGTATGAGACATCCACGCCGAATTCTGTCATGGCGGTCAGGGGAACGATATACCGGGCGCAGCTGTCTGATGATGGCGCGGGCGGACAGAATATGCGGTTGTGCTGTTTTGACGGAACGGTGGCGACAATGCCGATACTTCCCGACGGTTCATACGGGGAAGAGGTGCTGGTTCATGCGGGCAGTGAGCTGACCGTATACAGTGACGGAACGGCGGACGGGCCAAAGGATATTGATTATGAAACACTGCCGGAGCAGGCGTGGCAGACATTGAGCGATCTGCTGGAAAGCGGCGCNCCTGTTACGGGAATTACAAGCGAAGAACTTGCACAGATAAAACAAGATGCCGAGAAGGCAGTTTCCGTGCAGGGTGAAACAGCCGATCAGACGGAGGATGTACAGGCGGTTGAAGAGACGCAGGATCCCGATATAGAGGATCAGGATACGGAAGAACAGAGTACAGAAGAACAGCNGACANCGGCTGCGAAAGAGAAGACAACGAATTCCGAGCGCAAGACGGCGAAGAAACCGGGCGGGAACAATACNGAACAGAGTGCGAATAAACCGGGAAGCGAAGCCGGGCAGAAACCGTCGAAACCGCAGGATACACAGCCANTACAGGGTAATACATCAGATAACTCCGGAAACGGAAGTTCTGATAACGGAAACGGTCAGGAGGCAGGAGGCAACGATTCCGGTGAGAATAANGGGGATAAACCGGGCGGTAACAAAGGTGACAAACCCTCTAAGCCGGAGAAAGAGGTAATCTATACGGTGACCTTTAAGTATCAGGGATCTGTATTTGCCTCGCAGAGCGTGCAGAAAGGAAAGAAAGCCTCCGCACCGGTATTGTCTCCGGAAGCGACAGGCACGTGGGATTTTGATTTCAATACGAAGATCAATGCGGATACGACAATTGAGTGGAAATCCGGAGACTGACCGAAGAAGGAGCGCGATGTAACGGAGCAGGGTATAGTCCGGAACATCGGTAAAGCAGTATGAAAAGAAAGTCTAAAAATCAGCTCTGCGCACTTGCTGCGCTGAAACATCGAAACGGAATGAAGGCGGCGGCGATTACGGCCGCCGTTGTTCTGANATCTTATATATTTCTGTATTTCGGNGCAGCAGGGNTGATCGATCAGNGCATATCGGACAGGCTGAATCAGAGGGAGAGCGTTACCAATAAGAAAATCTATATTATAGGGATCGATGATAAGACNTTGGANCGGTACGGTCCNGTCAATACATGGAGCAGAGAGATTCCCGCAGAACTTGTCTCGACNCTGAATCATGCGCCGGGCGGNNGTCCGGCAGTGATCGGATTCGATGTGATNTACAGTGAGGAGGNCGATGAAGCGGCGGANGATNATTTTGCCGAAGTCTGCGGCGAGACGGGGAATGTGGTNGCNGCCATGAGTTTTTCTTTTAAGGAACAGCCNGAACGGGGAGCGGACGGCAGNATTGTCTANAATCCTTATTATGTNGATCATGTGATAGAACCCTANGACAGCCTGANNGATCGGGTNATGTGNGGATTTGCCAATACATTTGTGGACGGNGACGGTTATGTGCGTCAGGCGATGGCTTATCTGGATNATGAGGGAGANCGGGTATACAGCCTNTCGTCCCGAGTCTATATGGCGTATCAGCAGAGNCGGGGAGAGGAAGCGNNGCTTCCCGATACTTACGGAAGGAACAATCGGTTTTANTTCTCTTATTCCGGCAAGCCGGGNGGTTANAGCGTGGTCTCCATGGCGGATGTGCTGGACGGCACGGTGGATGCCGCNATATTCCGGGATGCNGTNGTGCTGGTGGGAGCATATGCTGTCGGGATGCAGGACGCTTACATGCCGGCNATTGCTCATAACAGCCAGATGTACGGAGTGGAGATACATGCCAATATCATAGAGGCGCTGNTGGAAGGGCGGACACAGCTTCCGATGGCACCCTGGGTCTATGCGGCAGCAGGGGCGGTTTTGTGCGGCTTGTTCTATGGATGCACGAGGAAACTGCGGCTTCTGTACTCTACGGTATTACTTGGCGCAGGAATAGCTCTTAATGTTATTGTGACGAAGGGAATGTACCGACAGGGCAGGATCATGCCTACGGTACTGCTGCCGATTTGTTTGGTTCTCATCTATCTGATTCAGGTAATCAGAGGATATGTGACNGAGNTNATGCGCAGACGGCGCGTGCTCAATGTTTTCAAGCAGTATGTAGCGCCCCAGATCGTGGATAAGATCAGTAAGGATAAGGATTTTGAGCTGGTGCTGGGCGGTGAGAACAGGCATGTGGCAGTTCTGTTCGTGGATATTCGCGGNTTTACTACGATGTCGGAGAGTCTGCGGCCGGAGGAAGTGGTGGAGATCNTNAACGAGTATCTGNGCCTTACCACGCAGGCGATTTTTGATCATGGCGGCACNNTGGATAAGTTTGTGGGNGATGCCACGATGGCGGTGTTTAANGCACCTTTTGATCTGGATGATTATATTTACCGTGCAGTNTGCACGGCGTGGGATATGCAGAGCGGCGCGGCGGCAATCGGAGAGAAATGTAAGGAGCGGTTCGGCAAGAGCGTATCCTTCGGAATCGGTATCAACTGCGGGAACGCCGTAGTAGGTAATATCGGATGCGATTTCCGTATGGACTATACGGCGATCGGGGATACCGTCAATACGGCGGCGAGATTAGAGAGTAACGCCGCACCGGGACAGATTCTGATCAGCGGTGACGCATATGAGGCGGTGAAAGACCGGGTGGAGGCGACCTCCATCGGAGAGATTCCGCTGAAAGGTAAGAGCCAAGGGGTGTTCGTATATCAATTGGACGGATTAAAAGCATACAATCAGGGAGGAAAATAAGAGAGGAATGGGTAAGCTGTACTTGGTTCCCGACAGAACGGATATGGATAGGATGTGCAGTCTGGCAGAGGATTACGGCTGTGCATTTGAATATAATGATTTCTATGTTGCAGAGGTTATGGATGACCCGGGGAGGCGGGAGGAAATTATTGCATCATACGGGCGATATCGCGGCAGTTTTGCGCAGGATACGATGCACGGCGCTTTTCTGGATGTGACGATACACAGCAGTGATCCGTTGATCCGGGAGGCTTCTATGCTGCGGGTGCGTCAGTCCATGGAGCTCGCGGCGCGGATGAAACTAAGAGGCGTGGTGTTCCATACGGGACGGCTGGCAAATTTCCGTGTGGCAAGCTATCTGGATAACTGGCGTGAGCAGAACGCTGTTTTCTTTACAGAGCTGGCAAGGCAGTATCCGAGTCAGCAGATCTATATGGAAAATATGTTTGATGAGGCGCCGGACATCTTGGCGGGTCTGGCGGAGCAGATGCGTGATGTGGAGAATTTCGGGATATGTCTCGATTATGCGCACGCCATGCTGTCGGGGCGTTCCGGACAGGAATGGATCGAGACGCTGGCACCTTATATCCGGCATATACACATTAATGATAACGATCTGGTCAATGACCTGCATCTGCCTGTGGGAGACGGACGGCTGGATTTTCAGGAATTCGATCGTCTGATCAGACGGTATCGGATAGATGTTCCGGTGCTGGTGGAGGTAAGCGGATACGAGGCACAGAAAAAATCATTGGAATATATGACACAACACGGGATTTACCCGATGGATGCAAAGGAGAATAATAGTGCACTTACAGTATAAGGATTTTGAGAAAATAATCAATATCGGGATCAGGCTTTCCACGGAAAAGGACAGAAACCGGCTGCTTAGGGCGATTCTGGATAACGGTATGGAGATTACGAATTGTGATGCCAGCACACTATATTTGTATGAGGACGGCAAACTTGTTTTTAAGTTCATGAAGACACTTTCACAAGGGGTTAATCGGGGTATGGACAAGCCCATCGACGATCTGCCGCCGGTGCCCATGAAGGAGGAAAATGTGTGCTCCTATGCGGCGATCCACAGGGAGGTAGTGAATATTTCGGATGTCTATGCGAGCAGCCGGTTTGATTTTTCCGGTCCCAGACAGTATGACAGTCTGACCGGGTACCGGACGCAGTCGCAGCTGGTGGTGCCGCTGGTGAACAATGAGAATGAGCTGATCGGGGTATTGCAGTTGATCAACGCTATGGACGAGGCTCAGAATGTCATTGCTTTTGATGAGCAGTATGAGCTGATCATAAGATCGTTGGGGGCTATGGCGGCGATTGAACTCACGAACCTGTCCTATGTAGAGGCGCTGAAGACACAGATATACTCCTTTGTGGAAGCGTTGACCACCGCACTGGAAGAACGGACACCCTACAATGCGCAGCATACCAGAAATGTGGAGCGATATGCCAGCATGCTGGCGGATTATATTAATGATTTACATGCAGAGGGAAAGTGTGAGGAATTCTTTGAACCCGGATGGAAAGAACAGTTGATGCTTGCGGCGCTTATCCATGATATCGGTAAAATGGTGATTCCGCTTAATATTATGAATAAAGCTACCCGGCTGGATCAAGAGATCGGCAGAGTGGATGACAGGTTTAAGCTGCTGCACACGCTCTATGAGGTTGATATGCTGCGTGGCAGGATCACGCAGGAGGAATATGAACAGACGACAGCACAGCTTCGGGAGGATCTGGCATTTATCCATGAGATCGATACAATAGATTACGTAAATGATGCGACATATGAGCATATTCAGGAACTTGCGAAGAAACAGCATGTAAGCGAGGACGGAACGACTCTGTCGTATCTGACCGAAAGGGAAGTATCCTGCCTGAGTATTCGAAGCGGGACACTGACGATGGAAGAGCGCAAGGAAATGGAAAATCATGTTGTCATGACATCCAAGATATTGGATAAGGTTGAGTTCTTCAAAGGATTTTCCATGGTGCCTAAGTGGGTCGGCGCACATCACGAGTATCTGGATGGCAGCGGGTATCCGAATCAGCTGCAGGGCGATGAGCTTGATTTCGAGACAAGGCTTCTGACTGTTGTGGATATTTACGATGCGCTGGCGGCTACAGACCGACCGTACAAGAAACCGATTCCCAGGGAGAAGGCGATTGAGATTCTGAGGAGCATGGCGGAGAAGAATAAGGTAGATCTGCGTCTGGTGGAATGGTTGAATGAGGCACTGATAAAGAATGAAGGAAAATAATGCGCAAAGAGGAAGCGCAGAAATGAGGATAACATGGACATTATATTAAAACTGAAAGAAGAATTGAATGTAGAGAAATGGCAGGTGGAAGCTGCCGTGAAACTGATTGATGAGGGAAATACGATTCCTTTTATCTCACGATACAGAAAAGAGGCTACCGGTTCATTAAATGACGAAGTTCTGCGTGATCTGGACGAACGGTTGACTTATCTGCGTAATCTGGAAGAGAAGAAAGAGCAGGTGTTAAAGAGTATCGAGGAGCAGGGCAAGCTGACCGATGAACTGAGAGAGCGTATTGTGGCGGCGGAAACTATGGTGGTGGTAGAGGATCTGTATCGCCCTTACCGTCCCAAGAGAAAGACCAGAGCCAGTGTGGCGAAGGAGAAGGGACTGGACGGTCTGGCACAGTTTATTCTGACACAGGAGACCACTGAGCCCATCGAGACGGAGGCGCAGAAGTATGTCCATGAAGATGAGGATGAGACTAAGGCTGTGAAGACGGCAGCGGAGGCGGTTCAGGGTGCGAAGGATATCATAGCCGAGATGATCTCCGATGAGGCGGATTACCGTATCTATATTCGAAACATTACGACAGAAGAAGGCAAACTGATCAGTACTGCCAAAGATGAGAAGGCCGAGAGCGTCTACGAGATGTACTATGGTTATGAGGAGCCTGTTAAAAAGGTCGCAGGACACAGAACACTTGCCATCAACCGCGGTGAGAAGGAGAAGTTTCTTGTGGTCAGGGTGGAGGCACCCGTGGATCGTATTCTCCAGTATCTGCGCACTAAGACGATAAAAAATGACAATCCTGTCACATCACCGATTTTGGAGGAAGTAATTGCTGACAGCTATGACAGATTGATCGCCCCCGCCATTGAGCGTGAGATCCGCAACGATCTGACGGAAAAAGCGGAAGACGGTGCAATCGGCGTGTTCGGTAAGAATCTGGAACAGCTTCTTCTGCAGCCGCCCATCGCCGGAAAGGTTGTTTTGGGATGGGATCCTGCATTCCGTACCGGATGTAAGCTGGCGGTGGTGGATGAGACGGGTAAGGTGTTGGACACGAAGGTAATCTATCCCACCGCGCCTCAGAATAAAGTAGCGGAAGCCAAAGCGGAATTGAAGAAACTGATTAAAAAATATAACGTATCCCTGATTTCCGTGGGCAACGGAACGGCATCCCGAGAGTCCGAGCAGGTAATCGTGGAATTGTTAAAAGAACTGGATACACCGGTGCAGTATGTCATCGTAAACGAGGCAGGCGCATCTGTCTACTCTGCGAGTAAGCTGGCGACGGAGGAATTCCCGAATTTCGATGTAGGACAAAGAAGTGCGGCGTCCATTGCCAGAAGACTGCAGGATCCGCTGGCGGAGCTGGTGAAGATCGATCCGAAGTCGATCGGTGTGGGACAGTATCAGCATGATATGAACCAGAAGAAACTGAGCGAGGCCTTAGGCGGTGTCGTGGAAGACAGCGTGAATAAGGTGGGCGTGGATTTAAATACGGCTTCTGCTTCTCTCTTAGAGTATGTATCCGGTGTGACGAAGGTGATCGCAAGAAATATCGTGGATTACCGCGAGACTAACGGCAGATTCACGAACAGGGCACAGCTTCTCAAAGTAGCAAAGCTGGGACCGAAAGCCTATGAACAGTGTGCCGGTTTTATGCGTATCACGGACGGCGATAACCCGTTAGATGCCACCAGTGTACACCCGGAATCTTACGAGGCGGCGATGAAACTGTTGGATAAGATGGGTCTGACGATGGAAGACGTGAAGGAGGCGCAGAAGAAAGCAGCGGCACAGAAAGCGGCAGGGAAGAAAGCGCCGGTGAAGGAGAAGAAGAAACCCCAGCCCAAAGTGGTGATTCGCAACACCAACACTGCCATGGGTAAGGCGCTGGCGGCAGCAATGGGCGGCATGACATTAGATAATGATAATTCTGACACAGATGTCAAGTCTGGCAGAAATGCCGGAAACGGAAGTGACGGTATTACGGTCAGCGGTCTGGAGAAGAAGATCAAGGATAAGAAGAAGCTTGCGGAGGAACTGGGCATCGGTGAGATCACGTTGACAGATATTCTGAAAGAGTTGGAGAAGCCGGCCAGAGATCCCCGTGACGATATGCCGGCGCCGATCCTTCGAAGCGACGTGCTGGATATGAAGGACTTAAAACCCGGTATGATCCTTAAAGGAACCGTGCGTAACGTCATTGACTTCGGCGTGTTTGTGGATATCGGCGTGCATCAGGACGGTCTGGTGCATATCTCGCAGATCACGAACAAATTCATCAAGCATCCGCTGGAGGCAGTCAGTGTGGGAGATGTGGTAGATGTGCAGGTGCTCACTGTGGACGTGGCGAAGAAGCGGATCGGTCTGACGATGAAAATAAAGCAGAATGCGTGACAAGTGTCTGAACAAGTTAGAGTAAACAATTTACTTGACGCAGTAAAATATTTATGTGATATTTTAACTGGAGGTTGTTTATGGCTACGATAAAGGAAATTGCGGAAATAGTCGGCGTTTCGAGTGCCGCCGTATCGAGAGTGCTCAATTATGACGAGGGAATTTCTGTCAGTCCGGACACGAGGGCAGCTATCTTTGCCGCTGCAGAGAAAGTCGGTTATAAGAAACGGGTGATCTATCCGAAAATCGATCATGTGGCATTGTTGTATTTTACGGAAGAGGAAGATGAGCTGGAAGATATTTTCTATCGGAATATCAAGGAAGAGCTGACTGGACAGGCGGAGAAAATGAACATCCAGCTCAGTGAGTATACAAGACAGAACGGGATGGAGGCGATTCCGAAAGACCTGAATGCGTTCGTGGCCATCGGCTGGCTGAACAGGCAGGAGATCAACCGATTGTATCAGATCTGTAAGCGGGGCGTGTTCATCGGTACTTCCCCGGACGAGAAGCTCTTCGACGCGGTCAGGCCGAACATGGATTCTTTCGTTACACAGATCGTCGATTATTTTGTTGAAAAGGGGCATAAGTCCATCGGCTTTATCGGCGGCTCCGATCGCAATATTGACACGGGCAAGCCTTCCATGGATATCCGGGAATGGTCATTCAGACAAAGCGCCCAGTATTATCAATGTCTTCGGGAGGATTTTATCTTAATTTCCGACAAATTTACCGTGCAGGAGGGGTATCGGCTCGGCAAAGAGCTCATTCATAAACAGGAATTGCCCACGGCTCTCTGTGTGGCCAGCGATACGTTGGCAGTGGGGGTGCTGCAGGCGCTGAATGAAGAGGGAATACAGATACCGGAGCAGATTGCGATTTTCAGCATTAACGATGTAAACATAGCCAAATATGTTTCTCCGCCGCTCACGACGATCCACATAGATATACCGAGCATCTGTGAGACGGCATTGGAATTACTTCGCAACAGAGTTTTAAACGGCGGGGAGATCACCAAGTCGATCTTTGTTAATGGAATTCCGGTTTATCGGAAGAGCGGTTAATGTTGGAATATGTTATATTTTGTAACTGTTCAGAAGGTGCTTCGCAACAGTGAAGAACAGGGTTCTGGGCAAGTGCTGAATTTCTTTGAAATAATAGGGTTGTACAGATGCAGTAAGTGATTGCTGCATCTTTTTTTATTCGCAGACCCGTGCAAAGGAAGTATGCCACTATAAGTGAAAAGATGATTGACAAACAATGTAATAAATGCTATATTCCAAATAGTAAATAAATTATTTAAAATATAATAAAATATTTACTAAGGCATAAGCACAGGGATATCGCGATTGGAAAACAAAAACTGAGAAGAGAAAGAGAAAAGGAGAGAAAATGCTATGAAAAGAAAAATGTGTCTGGGATTGATGGCGGTATGTATGATTATGACGCTTGCGGGCTGCGGGACATCGGACGGCGATCAGGCGCAAAGTGCCGGGGATAATGGAGGATCTGCGGCAGTGGCGGATGAAAACGGCAACTATATCGTGAACGGCAGTTTTGAGGAAGTGGATTTCACGGGATGGGTCATCAACAATATTGATGATGTCACGGAAGAACTGGATGTGTACACGCGGGAGACAGACTGCTATGCAGGGGCACAGTCGCTTCACTTTTACTCTGGAAGCAGCGATGTCAATTTCACGGCGGAGCAGACCTTGTCGGGATTGGAGGCAGGTTCTTATAAACTGACGGGACATATTCAGGGCGACGCGGCGGGTGATGCCGATGCTTCCGTTTATTTCTATGCTGTTGTAAATGGTGAGACGATTAAAGCGGACGCGACCCTGGGCGGGTACGTCAACTGGTATACGGCAGAACTTCCGGGATTGAATGTAACGGACGGGGAAATTACCGTGGGTGTCAGCGTTACGACCGCACCCGGAGGCTGGGGAACGATAGATGACATCACATTGGTAAAGGAGTAGGCATGCGGTTTATAAAAGGAATGGATGTATCCATGTTAAAGGAACTGGAGAGTTATGGAGCATCCTATTATCTGGCAGATCAGAAGGAGGATCTGTTTGCGATTCTGAAAAAGTGCGGCACCGATATGATCAGACTGAGAATATGGCAGGACCCCTATGACGACAACGGCGATGCCTACGGCGGCGGGATCAATGATCTTACCACCACGATAGAACTGGCGAAACGTGCTGTTTGCAATGACTTGTCTATACTGCTGGACTTTCATTACAGTGATTTCTGGGCGGACCCATCGAAGCAGATCAAGCCGAAATCGTGGAAAAATCTGCAGGGTATAAGTCTTGAGACGGCAGTTTATCTACATACGGTCAATACCTTGAAAGCACTTAAGAATGTAAAAATAGTTCCGGCCATGGTGCAGATCGGCAATGAGATCACAAACGGGCTGCTCTGGCCCGACGGTCACACGGACAATACGGAAACCATGGCGGCACTTTTACGGGCGGGGATCGCGGGTGTAAGAGAGATTTGCCCCGATACTGCAATCATGTTCCATCTGGACTTCGGAACCGATAATAATATGTATAGGGGATGGTTTGACCGAATAGAGCCCTATCATCTGGACTATGATGTGATTGGTATGTCTTATTATCCGCATTGGAACGGCAGCCTGCAGCTGCTCCTTAACAACATGAATGATATCAGTAAAAGATATGACAAAGATGTCATAATTGCGGAAACGTCCATTGGATATACAACGGACTGCCTCGGATGCAGGGGAATCGTTTTTTCTGAAGAGCAGGAGAAAGCTACAGGCTATCCGGCGACGACGGAAGGGCAGGAAGCATTTCTTGCGGATCTGTGCCGTACGGTCAGGAGCGTGCAGGGCGGCAGAGGTATCGGAGTGTTTTACTGGGAGCCGGCATGGCTTCCGATTCCTGACTGTAAATGGGCAAATCAGAATGGCTGCGATTATATGAATGACAAGGTGGAAGCGGGGAATGCGATGGCGAACCAGGCTCTGTTTGATACGGAGGGAAGAGCCAACAGTGCCTTGCTGAATTTGCAACGAATGTAGAATGGGAGGTTTAGGTATGAAAAGAAATTTAGGTGGGAAAAGGAAACGAGCGGCGATATTGACTGTATGTGCACTTGCCGGTATTCTTCTGTCCGGCTGCGGTGCCGGGAAGCGGACGGATACGAAACTTACCGTGTGGACCAACATGAATGTAGAGGCCGATACGATACAGAAATATGCCGATGAATGGGGTGCGGCGAACGGATATGAGGTGGAGGTGATCCATCAGTCGCCGTCGGTGCAGCAGTTCGCGCAGGCGATCAACAGCCCGGACGGACCGGACGCGGTAATCGGAATACCCAATGATCAGCTTGCGGATTATGTCAATGCCGGATTGACGGCGCAGGTTCCCGACGCTCTTTATGATGACGCGGCGTTTTCGGAGGCGGCGATACAGGCATGCTATGTGGACGGTGTCAGATATGCAGCGCCCCTTTCCGTGGAAACTACCGCTTTGTTTTATAATACCGATCTGGTATCGCAGGTTCCCGCAACATGGGAAGAATTGGTGGAACAGGCGGCAGACAGCGGCGGCGTATCCTTTGATGCGACGAGCATCTATTATGACCTCGGGTTTGTGAGAGCCTGCGGCGGGTATATTTTTAAGTACGAAAACGGGGCATATGACGTGGAGGATATCGGACTGGCCAACGCGGGTGCCGTGCAGGCGTATGAGTTCATCAATGCCCTGTGTAATGAGTATCATCTGCTCTCGGCGGATGTCACGGCTGATATCGCAAGGAGTAACTTTCAGAACGGACAGACCGCATATTATATCGGTGGTCCGTGGGATATCGATGGATTCAGTTCAGCCGGAACAAATTTTCAAATTGTGCAAATGCCTACTTTTAACGGACAGCCGTTTGTTACGCCGGTGGGTACGCAGGTGAGCTTTGTGAGTAATAAGAGTGACAGTCAGGATAAAGCATGGGAGATGATTCTGTATCTGATCGATCACGGCGCTATGGACATGTATGAGGCCGGAGACAGAATTCCTGCGAAACTGTCAGACCAGTTAGCTGCGGGCATACAGGAAAGTGAATATTCCAAAGCCTTTATCGCGCAGATCAACAACGGAGAACCTATGCCGACGGTGTCTGAGATGGGGCAGCTCTGGAGCATTCATACGAACAATATCCGCTCCATGTGGATGGGAGAACTGACAGCCGGGGAGGCGGCGGAAAACATGGTGACACAGCTGGAAGAAGCAGTTGCGCTTATGAATTCGGGAAAATAGCACAATGATAAGAGATTCCGCAGAGCGGAATTATGGAGGTTACCAGTATGAGAAAAAAGAATAATGCAAAGGCTTACGGGTATCTTTTTCCAGCACTGTTTTCGATCCTGATCGTTACCTGCCTGCCGATTGTATACACAATCGTTATTTCGTTTACTAATTATAATATGTACCACTTAAGTGATTTTTCGTTTGTGGGATGGGAGAATTACCTGACAGTCTTTTCGGGCAGCATCCGGCATGTGTTTTTCCCGGTGCTCGGATGGACGGTATGCTTCGCAGTTATCAGTACCGTGGGTTCTTATGCCACAGGGCTGATTCTGGCGATCTTATTGAATAATCCCCGCATGAAGGAGTCGAAAATATACAGATCGATTCTGATCGTGCCATGGGCGCTGCCCTCTACGATAGCGATTTTGGCATGGCAGGGACTTTTAAATGAGCAGTACGGCGGAATCAATAACATGCTTCATGCGATCGGAATTGCATGGAGCGTTCCGTGGCTTACGGATGCATTCTGGGCTCGTGTGGGAATCATTATTGTCAATGTGTGGCTCGGTTTTCCCTATATGATGAATGTATGCCTGGGAGGGCTGCAGGCAATCTCTGATGATTATTATGAAGCCGCGAAAATAGACGGTGCCACCAAATTTCAATGCTTTAAGAGTATAACACTGCCTATGGTGACGAAGTTGTCCATTCCATTGGTTATATCTACTTTTGCCTCGAATTTCAATAACTTCGGAAATATCTATATGATTACGCAGGGCGGACCGGCGAGGGTGGATAACCAGTTTGCGGGCTATACGGATATACTGGCAAGTACCACATACAAAATGACCACATGGTCGAACCGGTATGAGCTTTCGGCAACCTTCAGCGTGCTGATTTTCATCATTGTCGGTACATTTACGCTGATCAATATGCATATGTCGGGTTCCTTTAAGGAGGTGGACTGAGAATGAGTCATAAAGAGCATGAGAATAAGGTGAATGGCAGTAAAGAACGCCTGCAGAAAAATGCAAAGCTAAGTTACAGTGAAAAAGTGTCGCCGGCAGAGCGAAGAAGTCTGTGGGCGAGCAGGGTCATTATCTGGATCACGATGATCGTGGTAATCTTTCCGGCGTTGTGGATCGTCATGTCATCCTTTTCGGCAGGAGACAGCTTCTTTTTGTCCTCTCTGTTTCCGAGTAAGCTGAGTGTGGAGCATTATGTGGATTTGTTCAGAGAAACGAATTTTGTACTGTGGGTCTGGAATTCACTTAAACTATGCCTGATCGTGGCAGTCATACAATTAGTACTCACATCGCTGGCCGCTTACGCTTTTGCACGTTTGCGGTTTACGGGCAGGAAATACGGGCTCATGGCACTTCTGGTGCTGCAAGTATTTCCGAACAGCATGGCGGTGGCAGGATATTATATTCTGATCTATAAATTCGGTCTGGTGGACAGCAGTCTGGCTCTGATCTTCGTGCTGGCGGGCGGAAGTGCTTTCAATATCTGGCTGTTGAAATCCTATATTGACGGGATACCGGTTGAACTCGATGAGGCGGCGCTGGTGGACGGCGCAAATCAGTTTCAGGTTTTCTATAAAGTGATCCTGCCGCTGGCGATGCCGCAGCTTGCAGTATTGTTTCTTTTTTCCTTTATAGCGACCTACAGTGAATATGTGATCACATCCATTTTCCTGCAGACACCGGGAAAAATGACACTGTCATTGGGATTACAGTCATTTATCAGTGATCAGTTTGCCGCACACTGGACGATGTTCTCGGCGGCAGCAGTGATTTCTTCGCTGCCGATCATGATTGTGTTTATGTGCCTGCAGCGGTTTATCCAGAACGGGCTGGTGGCCGGCGGGGTGAAGGGATAAATAGTTATAAAGTTTTGCAAAAATCCTTGACTGTATCTGCGAATATGGATATGATAATGATAGAAGGAAAAGTTTGTCAACAGATTTACAGAATGACAACATAAGATACGGGAATGATGATAAGCTGCGGGAAACAAGTATGAGCGGCAGTGGAATATTCGCAGGAAAGGAGATATGGTTATGAGTGCGATGACAGTCAGCGGAAGCGGTAATGATATTTTTAAATCTTATTCACATCTTTCCAGCGGTAAGAGAATCAACTCTGCGGCGGATGACGCGACAGGGCTTGCAATTGCGCAGAAGATGCTAAGAGAAGAGACCGGATTAAGTGTGGGTGCCCAGAATGCGCAGGCAGGAATCGGAGTCTTGAACGTGGCGGACGGTGCGCTTGGCGGAATGACGGATTATTTACAGAGAATCCGTGATCTTGCACTGCGGTCAATGAACGGTTTGAGTTCTGCGGACGATAAGCAGGTGTATCAGAATGAGATCGATCAGCTTAAGCAAGGTATCCAGTCACTGGCGAAGGATACTTCACTGAATGAGCAGAAGCTGTTGGACGGCAGTATGGCAGATATGAATATTGCAACGAATCCGAATGGCGGCGGTATGAAGATCCAGATGGAGAATGCCACATTGGAGGCGCTTGGGATCGCGGATCTTGATGTTACATCCGATAGTTTTGATCTGAAGGCCATTGATAAAGCATTGGAGATGGTTTCCACAAAAAGAAGCAGTCTGGGAGCGGCAACTAATCGTCTGGAGTATACCTATAATTACAATACGGGAGCAGCTTTAGAACAGCTTAGTTCCAGAAGCCGTCTGGAAGATCTGGATTTCCCGAAGGCTATCTCCGAGAAGCAGCAGAAGGAAGTCATGGGTCAGTACAGAATGATGATGCTGCGGCAGCAGATGAACAATAAGAGTATGATCACGGGTATGTTCTTCTAGTCCGGATCAGGTCGGTATGAATAGCGGTAGGTAATAGGTTACCGTACAATTATGAAATAATGATGTAACACCCTGAAGAATATGTTTTATGCATGTTCGGCGGGGTGTTTTTATTTTATTACAAAAGTGCGACTGATGAAATAAAAGAAACGATTTGAGAATCTATTGTACAATTTAATTATGATAATAATTTTTTACAATAATAAAAAAGCAAAAGAGCTTATGTTAGATCTGTTACTTGCTTTGCTTTGATCTCTCGTAAAAAATGCTTGACAGAAATGCCGGGAAAGTATATGATAAATCCGACAAGAGTAATCAATGAACCGTGCATTCGCACATTCGGGCAATTTCTGCCGCTTACTCAACATTACAAATCAAATAGCGGTGGAAGTAGCGAAGCGGATGTGCCTGTGTTCCTTAGTATCCTATGTAGTGCTGGGATTGCTGTACAGTATAGATAGTGAAAAGGCTGTACGATAAAGAGCGGTGCAGACAGTAGTCTACCTTCTGCCGGAACGAAGAAGGAGGACTATATTTATGGAACGTGCAGTAATTGGAGGAGAGGGCATTTTTATGATGATCGAGGGAGGAAGAAAGTATACCGTCGCGGATATCGAAGCGCTTCCGGAGGGCGAGCGTGCAGAACTGATTGACGGTGAAATGTTTATGATGGCGACACCTACATGGGCACATCAGGCTCTTCTTGTGGGAATCAGTGCTGATATTAGACAGCATATCAGGGAGCATAAAGGCAGATGTAAGGTAGTACCGGCGCCGTTTGGAGTCTATATCAAAGATGATGAGCGCAACTTTGTGGAACCGGATATTTCAGTGATCTGTGACAGAGACAAGCTGGATAATAAGGGCTGCCACGGTGCACCGGACTGGGTAATCGAGATTGTATCTCCGTCCAGTAAATATATGGATCGTGTGAGAAAACTTGCATTGTATCAAGAAGCAGGGGTACGTGAGTACTGGATCGTTGACCCTATGCAGACAAATGTTACTGTATACGATCTGGAGCATAACATTGATCCAAACGTCTATTCTTTTACCAACAGGGTAAAAGTGGGAATTTATGAAGATTTCGCAATAGACTTTAACGAATATCTGGAAGAATTGAGGGAGTTTGAAGCAGACAGGGAATAAAGACAGATTGCGCAATCGGATAATCTTATCGGAATTCAACGTGATGCAGGCGAATGTCCATGTCAGAACACTTGATGTCAAAGTAGTAATTCGTGCAGTCAAAGTAAGAAACGGATAAATTCCTTTTAGGAAAGAGAAAAAAAGAATAATTTAAGTAAAAAAGAAAAAGGCGGATGAACGATCATGAGATCATTCATCCGCTTTTGTCCGAAATATGCATATATGAGCTTTTGTATTATGTAAAAATAGTGGGATTATTCGCTACATATTTACGATAGAATATTTTTTAATTGACACAAAATTGGGGGGGGGTATAATGAATTTACCTTTTTTTATACGGGATACTGAGGTGTAAAAGTATCCCGTATATATTAAAGTAACAAACTATACGGAGGATAAAAGTATGCAAATGAACTTGCAATGTGTAAGCTTAAGAAGACATAAAAGCATACATCAACATTATTTTCTTGATGGAAGAGTTGAGAAGAATATGGAGATTGAATTTGAGGGTGCAAAGTACCTTATCGATTTTCAAGTGCCGGATATCGAGGATGACGCATTGGAAAAGGGTATGTTGCACCTTGATTTGTATCAGGAGTCAATAAAGGCTTGTGGCGTGCAGAAGCTCAGAAGTCATTTCTTCGACATGCTTAAGGCAGCAGTGGATACAAGACCGAACCAAAGCTGGTTGGTGGATGTAGAACCTGTCAGACAGGGGGAAGCAATAAAAATCACAGAGCAGGATGTTGAGGGAGTATGGCAGACCATGTATGATCTTGGCAACGGTATGGTGGTGACGCAACCTATGACGTGGCTGGAACTCCGTGTGAAGCTTAAGGAACCGGTGAGAGTACAGTGTGGTAATAATGTATTTTGGATTGCATATGATCATGTGCTTCGGTTTGCGGTTACAAGAGTCTGACAATGATACACCAACAATTAGAACGGGAGAAAAACAATGAACAGATTAGGAAAATACGTAAAGACTGCGCTTTGTGTTGTATTGAGCGTGACAATGATACTTATGGATGTGCCTTCTGTTGCGCTTGCGCTGGAAGAAACGCCGGGGCAGACGCAGGAGACTGTGGCGGAAGAAATAATAGACGGAACGGATACGAATACCGGCACAGACACTGACACGGGAACAGATAATGGTACCGGAAACGGCACGGACACCGAAACCGATGCCGGCTCCGAAGGTGATACGGATACCGATACGGACTCCGGAAGTAATACAGATGCGGACACCGATACGGATTCCGGAAGTGATACAGATACGGACACAGGTACAGGCTCCGAAAGTGATGCAGATACGGACATTGATGCCGGAAGCGATACAAGTAATGACATTGACACAGATGATGATATGGATGCCGATACCGAAGCGAAAACCGATATGGATGGCGATAGCGATAAGAAGGAGGCAGCTGCGGAGAAAGACGCGGACGTTTCTGTCATGAATGACGATCTGTCTGTAGAAGCTGCGAACGGATTGGGCAGTCTGTTGATGGATGAGCTGCAGTTTGCGGCACAGGAAGGGGAGAGCGAAGCGCAGGCGGGATATGCCATATCTGAGATCAATGTGGCGGGCAGTACGGCAGAAGTTACGCTCCATGCTAAGACATCATGCACGGTTATTGTGAGCATTTATGAGGAAAACAGTGACAAGCCGCTGGTATTTGGTTCCACCTCGGTTGACGTAGGTAACACAAAAGTTCGTGTGCAGTTCGAAATAGATCAAATGCCTCAGTATTTTGTTGTCAAAGGGTACATCGTTGCCACAGGCAGTCTGTGTCCGTTGAGCAAAGAATACGTGACCATTAGGTATACGGAGGCGATGCAGGCGTTCTTAAAAAAGACAACGGACGACTTTGATCCTGAAAAGGTGTTGAATCTGGATGAGGATAAAAAAACAAACTTTGCGGTTGTAGGTGACGACAATCATTTAGTCACACAGGGTAAAGATGCGGATGGCAATTCTGTCAATGTGCTGGCTGGTTACGATGACGCAACACGTACATATACATTTCAAAATGTAGATGAAAACATTTGGAATTTAAAGAAAGGGGATGTTTTAGTTTATTGTCGGGAAGAAAATGATATCTTTGTCATTACAGTGGACAGCATTACATTAGATACACAAAATAGTGAAACGACAGCCGTAATCATTGCAGCGGATAGTGAAATGAGTGTGGAGGATGTCTTTTCCTATATCAAGATAGAAGAAACCGTCGGAAATGAAAGTGCGAGTGAAATTGACCCTGACTCGTGTCCGGAAGGGGTAACTTATCTGGGACGGGGCAGCACTGTGGGATATGCTATCAGTGGTGAGGAGAATCTTTCATATACGCCCGATAACTTTGAGATAGACTTTGACAAACTAAAGCTGGATAAAAAGAAGCCCATCGGACCGATAGAATTCAAGGCGGAAGGTAAAGTGACGGCATCCGCCAGTCTGAATGTAAAGGTGGAATATTATTTTGACCTCCATCCGTTTGATGACGCGAAGGAAAGCTTATGGCATGTGGACATCAGTTTCTTCAGTGTGGTTGGAATAGAGGGAACAATAGAGATTTCCGGTGAATTTGAGGTTCCTTTATGTGCACCACCTGCACCACCAGTAGAAATCACGAGTAGTATCCTGACAGTGAAATATATCCCGACTTTTGTAATCAGCATGACCTTTGAAGGCACATTAGGGATAAGCGACACAGTAACGGTCGGCGTAAGGTTTGGTAATGATAAAGAAGAAAGCGGACTTTATGTGGATCACGATACAGAGATATTTGATCTCAGCGCGGAACTTGATGGGTATTTGGGATTAGATTTTAATCCGCAGTTAAAGGTGCCAACGATTCTGGAAGCGGAATTGGAAATGGGTATCCATCTGGGTGTTGAAGAAGCCGTGAGCAATGATGATGAAGACCATGATTGCGGGCTTGCATGTATTTCGGGTGGTTTCTATTTAGGATTGCCTTTTGACGGAAAATTGAAGGTGCTGAAATTAAGGGAAATTAACTTAGATGATGAACTTAAAATAGATGGAAATCCTTTAAAATGGTCCTTTGGCGAATTTTATTATTCCATCAAGTACAGAGAGTTTGGCTGGGGATCATGCCCGTATGTGGGTAATATAGAAGTGACGGTGCAGGTTCTGGATGCTGATGGAAAGCCAGTGGAGGGAGCAGTTGTCAGTACAAATCACGCATCGGTTACCGCGAAGACGGACAGTAGCGGGATCGCGAAAATAAAGGCACCGAGGGGTGAGCAGTCTTTTTTTGCGGCCTATTGCGAGAAAGATGCCATCCCGCAGTCCGGTTCCGTGTCCATAAGTGTGGACGGGAATTCCGCAAAATGTGTGATCACATTGGGAGCCATGAATGCAAACTTGCCGGGGGGTCAGAAGGTAGTGGATTTAAGGGTGAATAATATAAAATTATTTTATTCGTCTGCTATGGCAAGGATGGAAGACGGCAGTTTGTACATGTGGGGTTGTAACGACTATGGTGTTCTGGGCAACAGTTCTACCACTGACCGTTCTGATCCTGTCAGAATTCTGGGACAAGTAAAAGAGGCAGAAATTAGTGGATATACATGCGCATCGGTTACCTATGATGGTATGCTTTATATGTGGGGAAGAAATGATCACGGGCAGCTGGGGCAGGGAAAGGCAGGCAATGAACTGAGTAATATGACGGTTCCGACCATTGTTTCTGTACCTGGGAAAGTGAAAAAAGTAGCAATCTATGACGATATTGCTGCTGCCATTACAGAGGACAATGTATTATATATGTGGGGATATAACTATTATGGCCGGCTTGGAACTGATGACACCGAATCCATCAACAAGGATATTACGGTACCCACAAAGATTATGGATGGGATTGATGATGTTAAAGTCAGCGCCTACAATACCATGGTTCTTACAACGGACGGGAAGGTTTATATATGGGGTAGATATGAGGGTGACAGACTTGGGGATGGGACAAAAACCACCAGGTGTGCACCGGATTTGGAAAATCCTATTAGGAACGATGCTAAAAAAATAGCATTAAGCAATGCTACTGCCGCAGTGATCACTAAAGATGGAAGCTTATACATGTGGGGAGCTAACGCATACGGACAGCTTGGCATCAACAATACACAATCATCCTACCCGATGACCATGACAACAAATATTACCAATGTTGATTGGATTACATTGGGAACCGAAACGAGCGCAGCCAAAACAACAGACGGCAGTTTTTATATGTGGGGGCGTAATAACTATGGAGTGTTGGGAGATGGAACGACAGAAAACAAAACAAGTCCGTATAGGATTAATAATCCGCAATATATTCTGGGGTTATCATGGGGCTTTGACAGTAATGTAAGTCTAACAGCGGTTTCGACGCAAAATCATGAAGCTTGGGACTGGGGAGGAGGGACATATATAAGCCGTAGTAGGGAAAGGCAGAAAATATTAGAAAATGTCAAATTAATAGAGATAGGTGAAAATAACGATTATTTTGTTGCTATGACAGATGGTAGCTTATGGCAATATGAATCGAATACCCTTACCTTTATGCCGCTTACGACTGTTGCCGATACTTTGCCGCAAAACGTATACGCCGTGCAGTCCGAGAATCTTCCGGACGATTATCAGATAAGCGCCTATGCACTATCGGACTATAGAAGCCCTAAAACCTTCGAGGGGCTGGTTCCAAACAAACTGTACAATTTCTATGCCATGAAGTCCCGCACTGCGTCCTCACCGCTTGAGAACGACAACATGCTAAGTATTGCGCAGGGTACGGCGGATGAGAATGGCAGTCTGACGGTCAGCTTTACGTTGCGGGAGAAATTTGAGAAACCGGATCTTTTTGTCGTAGGGCAGACACAGAAGGATATTTCAGAGAATTTGTCCAAACTGCAGGTCAGCGGTGTAGATGACATGGAATACAGCGGAACGGATCAGTATGTTGCCCCGGTTGTTATCTATGATGGTCAGACGCTGCGGGAAGGTATCGATTATTATTTAAGCGGTGATTACAGTGCGAAAGAAATCGGCAGCTATACAGTCATGATTGTCGGTATGGGTATATACAGCGGTGTGGTGGCCATCGATTATCAGATTATTCCGGTTAGGGAACCGGTAGCTGCACCGACAGCAGATAAGTCGTCAGGGAGTACGCTTGATCTGGGAGACAGGATCGCGCTGGAATGTCAGACACCAGAAGCAGTCATTCGTTATACAATAGACGGAACGGAACCTGTAGAGGATAGCCCGGTCTATGAGAAACCGATTGTCATTATAGGACATAATGACGGGACGATTATTATTAAGGCTGTTGCGTCCAGAGAAGGTATGCGGGACAGTGAGATTGCCACCTTTACATATACTGTATCCGCCAGTCCGGACAGCCGCATTGTTATTTTTGATAGCGATGGTGGCACAACCGTAGATCCGCAGGTTGTTGAAAACGGAAAGACAGCAGCAAAGCCGGAAGCGCCCGTCAAAGAGGGATTCCGATTCATCGGTTGGTATCTGGACGATGAGCCTTATGATTTTAACAATGAAATAACGGAAAGTATTACGCTAAAAGCACGATGGGAGGAAGCACCTGTCATCAGTGTGCCTGCCGCAAATATACCGTCCGGAAGGAGTGTAGCGAAGGGGACGAGCATTATCCTGAGTTGTGCGGAACCGGGGGCACTCATTTATTACACTGTGGACGGGAGCGAGCCGGATCGTCAGAGTAACATTTATAGAACTCCTATTAAAATTACAGAGGAGCTTGTTATCAGGGCTTTTGCATCAAAGGAAGGTTTTCGTGACAGTGAGACCGTGAGTTTTTCCTATCGGATAACCACTGCAAATGCGGATGATACAAAAGGGGATGATTACGATGAAATTCTGACTGATGATATTCCCGATGAAGGCGTTCCCGAAGGGCTGTGGATCGCGGGTGTACAGCAGTCCTACCCTTATACAGGCAAAGCAGTCGTACCACAGGTACGTGTTTATAGTGGCAGCATAAGACTTCGGGAAGGTCGAGATTATACCATTCGCTGTAAGAATAATATAAAAGCTTCGGATAAAGCTTCAATTACTGTACAGGGAAAAGGAAATTTCAGTGGGACGGAGACAGCGACTTTCCGGATCACACCATTGGATTTAAATGATAGCAGTATTGAGGTGGAGGACATTACCGTAGCTTATAACAGAAAAGTGCAGACTCCCATGCCAACAGTGACTTTTAATGGGAAAAAGTTGGCAAACGACAGAGACTATACTGTCTCCTACGTTTCGGTTGACCAAGGTGTAAACGGTGCAAACAGGGAAGTTGGAGAGTATGAAATCGAACTGAATGCAAAACAGGGCGGAAACTTTAGTGGTTCGCGGACCATACGTCTTATTGTAACGGATAAGACTCTGATCAGTTTGGCAAAGGCGGGAAAGATTGCGAACCAGCCCTATAACGGGGGAGCGGAAGTCAGACCAGCAGTTGCGGTGACGGTAAAGGGAAAGGGCACGCTGATACAAGGTCAGGATTATACGCTCACCTATCAGAAGAACACCGAGATAGGAACTGCGTACGCGGTTCTTACCGGAATCGGCAACTATGCGGGGACTAAGAAAATACCGTTTAAGATCACCGGGCAACCTATTTCCAAAGCAGCTGTATCCGGGCTTGAGGCAGTCACGTACAACGGAACGGAACAGAGACCGAAACTTACCGTTACTTTAAATGGCTCCACTCTTGTGGAGGGAAGAAGTTACAAAGTAGAATATACAAATAATACCAAAGTCGGAAAGGCGACGGTCACGATTACGGGAATCAATGATTGTACAGGTTCCGTTAAGAAGACATTCCGGATTCTGCCTTTTGATCTGGCGGCAGACGCACGTGCCGATGAAACAGATCGCCAGATTACCGGTCTGGAGGAGAATTTTACGGTTAAATACATAAAGGGTGGCGCTAAACCGATTCCTACATTAGCCTATAACGGTGTCGCACTGAAAGTGGGAACGGACTATACGATAAGCTATAAGAATAACAAAAAGCCCGCAGCACTAAATGAGGCCAAAGCGCCTTCGTTTACCGTCAAAGGAAAAGGAAATTTCAAAGGAACAGTGACAAGGACATTTACCATCGAAGCAAAGGCAGTGGATGATACAGAGTCTCCGGTGACGATTAAAGCTCCTGATGTTGGATATGTAGATAAAGCAGGAAAGTATGTTGTAAAACCTGTTCTTACGGATGCAGACGGCACGAAGCTTGTGTATGGCAAAGACTATAACAATATCGTTTATAGCAGACAAGACGGAGAGAATGAAGTCATACTGACCAAACAGGACAAAGCCGAAGCAGGCATGGTGATCAATGTCAGGGTGTCCGGCATGGGTGTTTATACCGGGGGTGTGCTTCAGACAAGCTACAAAGTAACGCCATCTGATTTCAGTAAGGCAAAAATTGTAATTAAGCCGCAGGAATATACCGGCAACGCCGTCTATCTGGATAAAAGTGCGATTCAGAGTGTCAAAGTAAACGGCAGTGATATTACCGTACGGTATGGCACAGGCTATGAAGTCGTGCAGGATAGCTACAAAAACAATATAAGGAAAGGCACGGCAAGCGTAGATATCAGAGGAATGGGCGGTTATGGAGGAACCATAACGGTCAAGTTCAAAATTACGGCAAAGAAATTTAATGGATTCCAGTGGTTTTGGAAATAAATAAGTAATTTTTTATAGGAAGCTTCTACGTGACAGTATCGTTCATATGAACTGTTGTCATGTAGAAGTTTTTTGTAAAAATCATATTAGGACAGGCAACTTCGACTTGACAGGTGCACTGGTAAAAGTGTATGATAAATTCAACAAGAGTAATCAATGAACCGTGCATTCGCACATTCGGGCAATTTCTGCCGCTTACTCAAAATTACAAATTAAATAGCGGCGGAAGTAGCAGAATGGATGTGTTTGTGTTCCTTAACAGGACAGCAGTCTGCCTTCTGCCGGAACGAAGAAGGAGGACAATATTTATGGAACATGTGGCACTGGAAAGAGAGGAGCATTTCATGACGATTGAAGGTGGAAAGGCTAAGGCAGCCGGACTGGTGCGTCCGGAAGGAAAATCCGATACCGACGGAGGCAGGAGGTTTCTCAGAAAGGGGTTATATACGACTGCGGATATCGAAGCACTGCCGGAGGGAGAGCGTGCGGAACTGATTGACGGTGAGATGTTTATGATGGCGACACCTATGTTGCGACATCAGGACTTACTTATGTGGCTTGCAGCAACGATTTGGAATTTTATAGCGGAACATAGAGGCAGATGTAAAATATTACCGGCACCCTTTGGAGTCTATATCAAGGACGATGAGCACAACTTTGTGGAACCGGATATTTCTGTAATATGCGATCTGGATAAGCTGGATGAGAAAGGCTGCCACGGTGCGCCGGACTGGGTAATCGAGATCGTATCTCCGTCTAGTAAATATATGGATCGTGTGAGAAAGCTGACACTGTATAAGGAAGCAGGGGTACGTGAGTACTGGATCGTAGACCCCATGCAGAGAAACGTTACCGTGTACGATCTGGAGCATGCTGATAATCCAAAAGTATCCGCATTTACCGATCAGGTAAAAGTGGGTATTTATGAAGATTTTGCGATAGACTTTAATAAATATCTGGAAAAATTGCAGGAGTTTGAAGTGGGTAGAGAGTGAGTAAAGAGTGAGTAAAGAGTTTCTATACAAAATCCCCTTGCAATCCCAAATCATCTATTGTATACTTTCTGTTGTGGGAAACCACGGATTCCGACATCTACGGGAAGAATATGGTGCGGTCTAAGTGGTAATCACAGATATTTTAATATCAGAAAAAGTTCTTCGGGGTCGGGTGCAATTCCCTACCGGCGGTATAGTCCGCGACCTGTTACAGCATGATATATATGTTCTATAGGATATCCTTGAGCGATCAGATGTCGAGTGAGAAGATGAACATATTGCTGTGACGGCTGATTTGGTGCGATTCCAAAACCGACAGTAAAGTCTGGATGAGAGAAGAAATAGCAGGACGACATGCGGCAGAGCCGTGTGACAGACTGTTTGCTTTGCTTTATTGCCCCGAGACATATGTTTCGGGGCTTTTTGCGCGAACGAACTTTTTCCGACAAAATTACGGATAGAAGCTGAATGCTTCGGAATGGAGGAAAAATGAGTAACGGATTATTACAAAGTATTGCAGACAATCTGACATTTGTGCTGGTCTGCATAGGGGTAGCGGTAGGACTGTTTGCGATTGCATACGCGGCGGAGAAGTATGTGTATAGGCGGGACGGTATCACGGAGCGTATTTTAAGCACCAGAAAGATCACGATGATCGGGCTTTTCTCTGCGCTGGCGGTGGTTCTGCATATATTTGATTTTCCGATTCCGTTTCTGGCACCGGGCTTTTACAAGCTGGATTTCAGTGAGATTCCGGCGCTGGTGGGCACCTTCGCTTTCGGTCCCGTAGCGGGTGTGATGATCGAATTCTGCAAGATCCTGCTGAAATTGGTGATCAAAGGCACCAGTACTGCTTTTGTGGGAGATTTGGCCAATTTCGTAATCGGCTGTAGTCTGGTTCTGCCGGCCTCGATCATCTATATGTTCAAGAAGACGCGTAAAAGAGCGATCCTGTCATGTATTGCCGGATCGGTGATTATGACGGTATTCGGAACGGCGTTTAACGGCGTGTATCTGCTTCCGGCGTTTTCAACGTTATTCGGAATGCCAATGGATGCGATTATCGGAGCAGGCGCGGCGATCAACGGGAATATTAACAGTGTTACGACGTTCGTATGTTTCGCGGTAGCGCCCATCAATATCATTAAGAGTGTGGTGGCTTCCGGTGTGACGCTGCTCATCTATAAACCGCTCAGTCCGATCTTGAAAAATACACAGCTTTCCGCGGTGCGCAAAGACAAGATGGCGGTGGAAAAATAAGGTTTATCCTTAAATACGCCATGTGGCGGCAGCTTAAATTATGCGTTGCCTGCCTTACAATAATGTAAGAAATGAAGGGAAAATGTAAGCCGATCCAATGGATTACATTTTCCTTTTGTTATATATTCAGAAAGCAGTGAATTAAGATAATATTAAGGTTTCACTATCACGATTTTAAGAATCGGTTGTTATGATACTCCCGTAGAACGGAGCACAGAAGTAAAATAGGGCACGCCTTCGGGAAGCAGAAAATTTTAAGAAAAGTTTATATATTATCAATATCCTTGAAGAAAATTATATGATAAGGTCGTTACAATATATGGAAAGAAAGTAACTGTTCAGAAGGTGCTTCCGCGAGGTGTTTTTTGAGTGAAGCGTAAGCGGAAGCCACAGAAACCCCGAGGTAGACATACACGAACAGGATAAGACGGACCTTTTTCGTGACATTCCCGCAGTTAAAAACCCTGCCGCAAGCAGCCACATGGCACTTTGCTCGCGGGAATAAAATGTAATAAACAGGAGGATCAACTATGGAAGCATTGGTTGAGATCCGGGATATGTGCAAGACATATAACCCCGGTGAAAATGAAGTAAAAGCGCTGGATCATGTGAGCCTGACGATTCACGAGAGGGAATTCGTGGCAATCATCGGGCATTCGGGTTCCGGTAAATCTACGCTGATGAATATGCTGGGATGTCTGGACGTGCCTACCAGCGGCAGTTATTACCTGCACGGGCATGATGTGGCGGGAATGACGGACGATGAATTGTCGGATATCCGCAATCAGGAGATAGGATTTATTTTTCAGGGATTTAATCTGATTCCGAGTCTGACGGCACTTGAGAATGTGGAATTGCCTTTGATCTATCGGGGTGTCGGTAAAAGAGAGAGGACAGAGTTATCTGACAGGGCGCTTGACAAAGTGGGGTTGGAGAATCGTAAGGATCATAAGCCTTCCGAGATGTCCGGCGGCCAGCAGCAGAGGGTTGCCATCGCCAGAGCCATAGCACAGGCACCGCCCATTATTCTGGCAGATGAACCTACCGGTAATCTTGACTCCGGTTCCACGAGAGAGATCATGGAAATTCTCAAAGGATTACATGAAGAAGGCAGAACCGTGATATTGATCACTCATGATAACGAGATCGCGGCACAGGCTAAGAGGGTCATTAAGATCATGGACGGCAAGATTGTGGAAGATTATATGAATGAGGTACAGCAGGCTGTCTGAAAAGAATGCAAGAATCGGCAGTGAGAGCTTATATCTGCGAAAAAGATTCAGATGGACAGTAGGAAGCGGAGGGAATTAACAGAACTGTCAAGATGATAGAAAAGATGATGAAGCATGAAAGCCTAAAATGGGAAAGGTAAAAAATCTGAAAAGAAGGAGCAGGAAGGAACAGAAATGAAAGAAGAATTGAAAACAGCAGACTCCGTTAAAAACAATGTAAGCACGGTAAACACTGCGGAGACGGGGAATCAGACGGAACAGGAAGGTAAAAAACACAAAGCGAAGAAAGAGAAAGCACCGAAGACACCTATGGATAAGAAGAAAAAGAAGAAAATTATAAGACGCTGNGTTATCGGTGGTGTGGCGGCGGTGATCGTCCTTTTTATAGTCAGCAATTCCATTGCAGCTAAGAATGCGGGCACCATTGTATATACTACTACGGCGACAGTGGAAAATATAGAGCAGACGTTAAATACCAGCGGTACAGTCAAGAGTGAGGAGANGAAGACCTATTTTGCACCGGTGGCGGTTCAGATCGGTTCGGTAGACGTGGCGGCCGGAGACAGTGTGAAAAAGGGAGACAGCCTTATAAAGTATGATGCAGATGCACTGGAAGAAGCCAAGCAGATCGCAGAGTTGAAGCTGCAGGCTAACGAGGGCGGTTATGAAAGCTCCATCCATAAAGATAATAAGTACATAGCNGAGCTGGGAGAGGCTAACGTGAATCTGGCGGTACTGGAGCAGCAGATCGAAGACAGTGAGAACTATGTCAAAGAACTGCAGCAGAAGATCAATGATAAGAAGACATGGCTTGCGCATGAGGGGACGTTACTGCAGGTATCGCTGTTAGACTGGTCGGACAGACCGGATTCGGAGGAGTATCTGAATCTGCAGAAGATGATACAGTTCAACAGTTACGAGCAGCAGAACAACAAGGATATCCTTGCGTGGCAGAAGGAAGTAGAGATCTATGAGGAAAAAATCGCAGCCTACAAAGAATACCGTTCTGAAATGAAATCGCAGAAGAGCAGTTCCGAGGGCGGTTCCATGGACAGCGGCAGCAGAAGCCAGTTGGAAGCCAATACGCAGATGGAGCGGATCAACGGTCAGGAGACGCTTAATGATATTCAAGAGGTAGAGAATGGTATCCTTGCTGATTTCGATGGTGTTGTCACTGAGATGGAGGCCGTGGAAGGCGCNATTCCGCAGGAGGGAACGAAGTTAGTTACGGTGGAGAGCACGGAGAAGGTCAAGGTGGAGATCACCGTGTCCAAATATGATCTGGAGAAAATACAGATCGGACAGACAGCCTCTATCGATATTGCGAATAAGAAGTATGAAGGTAAAGTGACCAAGATCAACCGTATGGCGACCACCAATGCCAGCGGTGCGGCGGTAGTAGGTGCGGAGATTGAAATTGAAAATCCGGATTCGGAGATNTATCTTGGNGTAGANGCCAGAGTGGAGATCAATACGGCANCCGTGTCGGGNGCGGTAGCGGTGCCNGTTGAGGTCATCAATACGGATAAGGATGGAGATTTTGTATTCGTGGCGGAGAACGGTGTAGCGATGAAGAAGCGCATTACGACAGGAATTTCTTCGGACAGTTACTGCGAGATCAAGGAAGGTCTGTCAAATGGAGAAACAATCATTGTGACAACAGGACAGGAACTGGAAGAAGGTGCGCCGGTGACAGCGATCCCGCAACANTAAAAAGAGATGAAGTTATTCTAAGTCATCAAAGTACGCTGACCAAGAATAACTAAATCATCTCTGAGTTTTAAATTATTATGGGAAGACAGCGGNAAAGGGACAGGTTGGTACAATGGCACAAATATGGGAATATATTAAAATTGCTCTTTTNAATATNAAGAACAATAAGGGAAGNTCCNTCCTTACCATGCTGGGCATTATCATCGGTATTGCTTCCGTGATTCTGATCATATCCATCGGTAACGGAATGAGAAGNCAGATCAACGGNGAANTGGACAGCATGGCAGGTGGACAGGTAGCNCTCTATACCAATGATTCCGTGGAAGGCAATGANGTGACNTTNACGGATGAAGATTTTGAANTGATTGAAGAGAANGTAGAACATGTCAANGGNGTTACGCCGCAGTATTCGATGTGGGCGAATGCGGAAGGACGCAAAGGTAATTTTGAAGCGTTGGTATATNCGGGTAATGANGCGNTNCAATACTGNGTGGCGAAGGAGCCGATTGCGAAGGGAAGATANTTTACGGAAAGNGATTATCTTGCGGGCAATAAGGTNTGCGTTGTNAATGAGACCAGCGCCAGAATGCTCTTCGGCACAACGGATGTGNTCGGAATGAATTTCGATGTGACGATCTACAATGTGACGCAGGAGATGTCCATTGTGGGAGTCAGAGAAGACAGTAANTCNACGATGCTCTCCGCACTGAACGGCAGCGGTTATCTNCAGGTGGAAATGCCGATCTCCACGCTGGGATCGAGTTACGGNTTNTGGGTGGAAGATTTCCAACAGTTCTATATTGTGGGAGAGAGCGCCGAGTATTCAACGCAGGTGGCGGGTGATTCTCTGCGNNTGATGGAAAATAAGCATAATGTGCGCGGAGAAAACAAGATCATGATGGANANNTTNGCNGANNCNCAGNCGCAGATCGACAGTATCTTGAGCGTGATTACGGTCTTNATCTCGTTCGTNGCAGCNATCTCGCTTCTGGTAGGCGGAATCGGTGTTATGAATATCATGCTTGTGTCCGTGACGGAGCGCACGAGAGAGATTGGTATCCGTAAGTCGCTGGGTGCAAGGACGAACTCTATTCTTTTACAGTTTCTGGCGGAGGCNGGTATNATTACACTGATCGGCGGATTGATCGGCATAGGGCTGGGCAGCCTGGGAGCAGTGGGTGTCTGCAGCATTATGGGATTTCAGGCGCAGGTGAAAGTGACTACGGTGTTGTTTGCGGCGATCTTTTCCTCGGCGGTGGGTATCTTCTTCGGAATCTATCCGGCTAAGAAGGCAGCGAAGTTAAGTCCGATCGAGGCGCTGAGGCATGAGTAAGGTATAAGGGCATTATGCATAATAAAACCCTCAAGTGGCTGCGGAAAATGTTTTTTTTAAATGTTTCAGTGGTACATGACCAAGATATTGTATGAAACATTAAGAAAATCTTTTTCTCCGCAGGATACTTGAGGGTTTTTATGTGGTCAGCCTTGTTACATAGTTTAGGAATCAGAGTTTTTAATGACTACATTCACATCATCTAACCCTGATACATTCACATTGCGATTAACTTTCGCATCATAGGTATCCGCCTTGATGATCTCGGAAAGATCGATACCTGTCGCTTCCTTCATGCTTTCAAATAATTTCGCCATAACGACGGGCACATTTCCGGCAACCTGATTGACACCGGTGTTGTCGCCTTCTCCTCCGCCGATAATTGTAATCTTGTCGATCTGTCCTAACGGCTCGGCAATCTTCGCCGCGATGTCCGGCAGTACCTTGATCATCATCTCGGCTACGGCCGCCTTATTGTATTTCGCGTAAGCTTCTGCTTTTCGTTCCATGGCTTCCGCCTCTGCGATACCTTTAGCCTGAATCGCCGACGCTTCCGCTTCACCCACGGCACGGATACCTTCCGCTTCCTGCTCTTTGGAGAAACGGTCTGCCTCCGCCTGAGCTTTTCTTGCTTCCGCCTCGCGCTGTGCCTCAAACTGCTTCGCTTCCGCTTCCTTCTGTCTCTGGTAGAGGGCTGCGTCCGCTTTCTGCTGAGCGGCATATTTATCCGCATCCGCCTGTTTTTTGACTTCCGCTTCCAGTGCCCGCTCCTTGACGGCAACCTGTTTCTGCTTTAACTCGATCTCACGTTCCTGCCTTGCGATATCNGCATTTGCCGTAGTTACCTCGATGGTCTTACGCTGTTCCTCTTTCTGGATCTCGTAAGCAGCGTCCGCCATAGCTTTCTTAGTGTCGGATTCCTGCTGCAATTCGGATTTCTTAATCGCCAGTTCGTTCTGTTTCTTAGCGATCTCGGTCTGTGCAGCAACAGCCGCGTCGTTGGATTCTTTATCCGCAGCGGCCTGCGCTACCTTGATGTCTCTTTCGCTTTCGGCTCTTGCGATAGCGGCAGTCTTTTTGATCTTAACAATATTATCGATACCCAGATTCTCGATGACATCGTTGCCGTCCACGAAGTTCTGTACGTTGAAGCTGACGATATCAAGTCCCATCGCCGCCAGATCCGGCTCGGCATTTTCTTTTACCANATTCGCGAATTTCTGNCGGTCGGAGACCATTTCCTCTAACCGCATCTTACCTACGATCTCACGGACATTACCTTCCAGCACNTCTCTGGCAACGCCTGCGATGTACTCTGTATTTTTATTTAAGAAGTTCTCNGCGGCGAGACGCAGTCTGTCCGCCTCACTGCTGATCTTGATNTTGACNGTNGCNTCCACNTTNATNTTGATGTAGTCNGCCGTCGGAACCGCATTGCTGGTCTTGACATCGATCGGNATCAGNCGCAGNTTCAGCTTATCCANCCGCTCNAAGAACGGAATGCGTATGCTCGCTTTACCGATNACAATTTTGGATTTCTTCTTGAAACCGGAAATGATNTACGCCATGTCCGGCGGAGCTTTCACATACCCGATGGCCATGAAAATAATGAACAGAACCACCAGTATGATGATAATTAATGCGGGTANCCCTATTGTTTTCATTGTAATCCCCTCCTGTGAAATTNTNCGGCANCATATTGCGCAAGCNGNGAAANNNNTGNTGNNGCNCGATAGANTGTTTANANATACAGTATATCTTATTCCGNNGTAAANTGATATAGAAATNCACAGAAAATTTGACAGNAAAAGACAAANAGTNAGGGTTCGTAGATAANCTNTGNCAGTAACAATGCGATTTTNACCGCTTANAGCACCACCGTAAANCAACTGCCTCCNCCCACNGCGTCACTCACCTGAATNTTTCCGCCNTGNGCCTTNACAATCTCATAGGCAATNGATAATCCCAGCCCGAAGTGATCCTTCGTGCTCCGGGATTTNTCTACACG
Source organism: Lachnospiraceae bacterium (assembly GCA_014804355.1). Classification (GTDB taxonomy): domain Bacteria; phylum Bacillota; class Clostridia; order Lachnospirales; family Lachnospiraceae; genus UBA3282. The sequence goes on along the minus strand of JAAUZY010000008.1, from coordinate 32,365 downwards.
ATANAATCGGTCAAAGATNTTCNTNTTATCNTCATCCGAGATACCAATGCCGTTGTCNGTAACAGANATATGAAAGCGTTCCTTGTGNTTCGAGACTGNCAGAGTGATCTTCCCGTGTTCCGGCGTATAACTGATGGCATTATGTATCAGAATGGAAATGACCTGNCTGATGCGTTCCGGNTCTGCCGGGCATACAGGCAGTGCGCCCTCCGGNAGTTCTATGGAGAGGGAGATGGATTTTTCCTGTGCCAGCGGNNNNAANGCCTCGTAAGAGTTCATGAGTAATGTATCCAGTTCCGTAGGCTCCATTCGGATGGGNAAACGNTGGTTATCNGATTGGGANAGGGTAAGCATGTCNCTCACGAGTGAGGATACACGAAGCCCTTCCTGGCAGATCGTTTTCAGGAAACCGTCACGNCGTTCCGGCGGAGCGCTTTTACAGCATTCGGCAGCGGACAGAATCACGGATAAGGGCGTGCGGAGTTCATGGGAAGCAGAAGCAATAAAAAGCGCCTGCTTTTTCTGATTTTCTACGATGGGTTTTAACAGTTTTCCGGTGAAAAACCAAGAGAAAATGCCCAAAAGTACCACNGCAGCGACATCGATCAGCAAAAAGCGCAGACGTTGTTCCCGTATTTGGTTTTCCAAATTCTGAAGAGANGATAGAACGATGACCTCCAAAGTGGAATCAGGGCTGCCCATACTGATTACACTTCCGTAATATTTGGTTTCCTTGGAAGGGGAAGTAAATTCATATTCGCAATGCGAGATCGTGGTGAAGACGCCTGTTCGAGTGGAAACTTCAAGGTCGGCTTGATTGNCGTATGCATCGCGGCTCTCCTGAAGAAGGAGATCTCTGGAAGAGTTTTCTTTCGGATCATTTAACTGATTAAAGAGAAACGGCGTTCCGTTGTCCAGCACAAAGAAGAGATAGTTGCCTTGTGCTTCCATTTTGGANAGCCATTCCATAGAGATAACGGTTTGTTGTTCAAGATTGGTGGAAATCGTGTTCATATCATTTTTGAACGCCTGGAACTGATTCCTGTACAGTCCTGTTTCCGATACATATAAATAACAGAAGGACATGATGATCATGATAATAGCGGTAATTCCCGTGCACAGCAGAGTCAGCCGCAGATGTACTTTCTGAAACATGGTGTCCTCCTTCGTGTCATAATATAATGAATCTTGTTCACAGCCGCGTTTTCTATGGTNTTATTGCAACTTCATGTGCTTTGTAAACAATATCCGACACCCCGTATCGTTTTGATCTGTAGGGCGCTCCCCGTGATCTGAAGCCTTCTGCGCAGAAAGTGAATATAGTTATCCAGATTGCCTTCCTCCACGTCGCTATCCGGTCCCCAGACCTTTAGGAGAATCGTAGTTCTTTGCAGGGTTTTCCCGATAGAGTGAACGAAGATCTCCATAAGCGCCGCTTCTTTCTTGGAGAGTGTACAGCTTCCCGACGGACCGGTGAGGATACATTCCGATGCCTGCCACGAGATATCTGCAACAGAGAAGGTATCGTTGACCGTGAGGGTATGCGGTCTTCTGGTGACACAGCGAATTCGGGCCATCAGTTCCTCGAAGGCAAAAGGTTTTACGAGGTAATCATCGGCACCCAGATCCAGCCCTGTTACCTTATCAGAGAGTGTGCCCAAGGCGGTGATGAGAATGACCGGAGTAGAGATGCCTTTATGGCGAAGCGATGTCAGGACATCGGTGCCTTCCATGCCCGGAAGCATTCTGTCAAGCAGAATCACATCGTATATATTCTGTTCTCCGTAGAAAAGAGCCTCCTCCCCATCGAAGCAGGAATCTACATTAAAGTGTTCTGATTCCAACTGATAGGTCAGGGTGTCATTCAGATGTCTGTCGTCTTCCACCAGTAAGATTCTCATGGACATATTCTTCCTTTCCCTCATAACCTAGACATGACTTAGTTATACTTAGGCGGCGCTCTTTGATGCCTTAGTATAACTACATGTCTTATTTTACCATAGAAATCTATATTTAATCTCTAAAAAACGGAAGAACGGAAGAAATCTTGGCCATAAATTACAAAAGTTCCTTTGTTTTTCCGGCGAGATACAAGGGAAGATTTGTGATATATCCGTCTTTTTTGTAGCCGCGTTTGGAGAAACGCAGAGCGTGTTCGGGGCGGTGATCAGCGATGTACTTTTTAAAGGAGGGCGCAGATTTATTTTCGCCGCCTTTGGCTTCAACGGGAATGATTTCAGTACCGTATTGGATGATGAAGTCGATCTCGCTGTTTTTGTCAGAGAAGTATCGCGGCTCAATGTCAAACTGCCCACGGAGCTGTTGCAATACATAATTTTCTGTCAACGGTCCTTTGAACTGGTAATCCGTTTTTAAAAGAATGGCGCTGTTGTCAATGCCGGCCATGTGCTTAAGAAGACCGGTGTCAAATATAAACAGCTTAAAGTGTTCTTGTTTGTCGAAAGCAGACAGCGGGTGTTCCGGTTTAGACACATTGTAGACACGGTTCAACATTCCGGCTGAGACAAGCCATTCGATTGCTTCTTCAAAATCCCGGGCTCTGCCGCCTTCACGGACAGCGCCGTACATGAATTTCTCATTAGGCTTGGCGAGCTGGGATACGATGCTTCTAAAGACCATGAGAATTCGTCCGCTGTTGACTTTACCGTTATGTTTGGAGAAGTCATTTTCATAGACGGTGACCAGCTCGTGTTGAATCCGGGAGATTCTTGCAGGGTCCTGGTATTTGATCCATGAAGCAACGCACTCCGGCATGCCGCCGATAATGAGATAGTTATTGTAGATTCCAAGTAAGCGATTGTGAAAAATTTCTTCAATCGGCTGCTCCTTCCGGATGCTTTCATAGTAGGTATATATAGTCGGATCAACTGCGGCAAGAAACTCGTCAAAGGTCAGCGGATAGATATCAAGGAGGTTGACCATGCCGACCGGATATGACTTCGGCGCGGCAAGGAGCGTACCGAGCAGGCTGCCGGCAGCAATGACATGATAGTTGTTTGCCTTTTCGTTAAAATATTTAAGGGTATTTAACGCTTCCGGGCATTCCTGAATTTCATCAAAAATAATTAATGTATCTTCAGGCATGATTTTTTCACCGGTGATCAGGGACAACAGTTCGATAATACGATGCGGATTTTTGTTCGTCTCAAAGATGGATTTGAGTTCATCTTCTTCATCGAAATTGAAGTAGACGAAGTTCTTATAGTATTTTTTCCCGAATTCTTTCATCAGCCAGGTCTTGCCGACCTGTCGCGCACCCTTTAATATCATAGGTTTGCGTTCGGGATCAGATTTCCAATTTATCAGAGCGTGCATTGCATTACGTTTCAAGCAGATCACCGTCCTTTCTGCGTGTTTAAATATAGTACATCACGTTTTTCTGCGTTTTTCAAGATATATTTAACACATTTTTCTGAAAAATATCGGACAAAAAAACACATTTTTATTAATATTGTTATCTGCAAAGAAAACTATAATGGTAATTTGCAGTAATTTAAAGAAATTTATTTCTCAGTTTTTTAGAGATTATTTAGAGAAAGGCTTGGTATGATGATAACAGTTAAAGTGACACAGGATGATCATGTGTGGCACGGATATGGGATTTGATTAAAGAAATTATTAAGGCGGATTGTGAAGAAGAAAGTAAAGAAGAGCAGAAAAAGAAATTAGATTATGAATTAGATTATGAAAGAAAAGAGTCGGGAGGAGTAGGAAAGGGCTTATGAAAAAATTTCGTAAAGGTCAGTTGAAGAGAATATTTGCAGCAGGCATGTCACTTGTAATAACTGTCGCCCTTCTCGGAGGCTGCGGAAACAGCGGTCAGCAGACGGCTGGCAACGGCAGTGGGAACAGGACGGATGATATAATGGCGGATGGCGGCGGTCAGGCAGGTGAACAGCCGTCAGACAGCACGGCTATGGGGCGCTATCTGGAAGAGGCTGCGGATCTGTCGGAGAGTTTGTCGGGATACCGCAATGCGATATTTAAGTTAGAAGACGGAGGTGTGGTGCTCACAGATCCGGTGAAAAATATGAGGGTTTCGAAAGATCATGGTGTTACGTGGGAAAACGACGGGAATACATGGTTGAGTGAGATATTGGACAGAGGCGGATTTATTGACGATTATGCCGTGGGCGCAGACGGCACGGTAGGGATTCTGTATACGTACATGGAATCGGAGGATGAGACGGATGCAGATGAGTCCGCAGGAACGGATTCAGAAGAGGAAGAGAAACCATGGTGGGCTTCGGAGAAGAGGGAACTACTTATCGTAAAGCCGGACGGAACAGAAATACCGGTAGTATTTACGGTGATGGATGAAGACATGTACCCTTCACATATATGGATATCCGAACATGGAAGAGCCTTTGTGGGAACGCAGGGATCGGATCTGTATGAGATTTTAGAGGATGGCAGCAGCAAAGTCTTTCTCACCTTGGAAGATTCTCCACAGATCATACAATTTCAGGGAAGCAGGATGATTATTGACGGCTATGGCTACGACAGTCTGTTGATCTATGATATGGAGAGCAGCGAGTTCATCGAGGATGATACACTCGACACTTTTGTGAATGAAAATTATGGGGATAGAGCTTTTAACGGTGGGAGCTGGTATGATCTGTATTTCTTTCCGGGAGAGGACAATATTCTCTATCTGGCGGGTGAAAAAGGAGTGCACCGTCATGTGATCGGCGGAAGCGCTATAGAGCAGATCGTAGATGCTAACCTTACAACATTCGGCAATCCGACTTATCGGCTATTGGGGATGATCGCGTTGGAGAATAATGAGTTTATGGCTATCTTTACAGATGCGCGGCTGGTTCGTTTCATTTATGATCCGACAGTGCCTACGGTGCCGGGGCAGACGATTAAGGCATACAGTTTGAAAGAGAACAATACGCTTCGGAGAGCTATTTCGATTTATCAGATTGAGAATCCGGATGTTTACGTGGAATATGAGATCGGCATGGAGAAAAATACCGGTGTTACGAGGGATGATGCTCTGAAAAAGCTGAATACGGAGATCATGGCGGGAGACGGGCCGGATCTGCTTATCCTGGATGATATGCCGGTGGATTCTTATATAGAGAAAGGGATGCTTGCGGATATTGCTCCGCTGATGGACAGTATGAATGGAGAAGGAAAACTCTTCGAGCGTGCTGTGGACGCATACAGGCAGGAAGGTAAGATTTACGTGGTTCCATGCGAGATCAGTCTTCCCATTATGGAGGGAGCACCGAATTATGTATCCGATATTAATGATTTAGAAGGCATTGCCGATGCGGTGGAGAGACTCAGAAAGGATCACCCGGGGATGGATCTGCTGAAGATTTGTTCGCCCAAAGGTGTGATGAAACAGTTTGTAATGGTCTGTGCGCCTGCATGGCTGACAGAGAACGGAGAGCTGAATCGTGAGATGATTTCTGACTTTCTGGTGCAGACGAAGCGAATCTATGACGCACAGATGGAAGGACTATCGGATGAGATGATACGACAGTATGAAGAAGAAAATGAAGAGCATATTCAGTATTACGGAGAAATGCTGGAGGAATCTGATTGGTTTGGACGCGGCACGGAAGAGGTGTATTATGTGACGGGTGAAAGGCGGATTATGACAGGGGTGCTCGGAGGCGCATATACCTATGCGGAAATAACTTCAGTGCAGAGAACAACCGGATTTGAGGACAATGTGATCCTTCCTATGTCCGGACAGTGTAGGAATGTGTTCTGGGTGGATACATTGGCAGGAATCAGTGCGGTTTCCACACAGATTGGCAGGGCGGAAGGCTTGCTGAAAGTGCTTTTGGGAGATGAAGATATATCAGGCATGGGATTTCCAATCAACCGGACAGCTTTTGAGAGTTCACTTTTTCCGGCAGATTTTGTCTCGACTGATACTGCGTACAGCCAATTGGGCTTTGAATATGAGGACGGCAGTAGTTTTTATTGGAATATATATTGGTACGGCGAACAGCAGGCGGATATCCTAAAGGGATGGATGCAGGCAGCAGATACGCCGTATGTGCGAAACAAGGTGCTGGAAGAAGCGGTGTATACCGCAGGGACATCCTACATACAGGGCGAAACAAGTCTGGAGGAGGCGGTGTCAGCGGTAGAGAAGAGTATGGCAATCTATATGGCGGAATAACAAGACATGAAGAAGACATGAAGTTATACTAAGACACCAAAATACGGTGTCTAAGTATAACTAAGTCATGTCTGGAAGAATGCCGCTGGCGCGAGCATTCTTCTTGGGCTGAGAAGTAATTATTAGGGCGTGCTTATGGAATGCCGCTTGACAGCGGGTGTTGTCCGTGGGTCGAGAAGTAGTATGAGCATGGAGAGAATGGAGATGAAAAGAATGATTCGTATGAGAAAATATGTAGGAAAGCGGATATTATCAGCGGCGCTTGGGTTGATGCTGTTAGCAGGGTGTCTGGCGGGATGCGGGAATGGAGGAGGATCCGGAGACGGGCAGGACGGCGCACAGGGCGGCAGTACAGGCAGCCAGAGTACACAGCGGTATGAGGAAGGAACGCCCATGGGACGTTACGTGGAGAAAACGGGGGAGTTTGGGGACGGCGCCGGGCTTTCCGACATTAGCAACCGTCTTTTTAAGCTGAATAATGGACAGATGGTCATTGCTGACGCCTTTAGGCCTTTTGTGATTTCCAAGGATGGCGGGCAGAGATGGTATACGGATAAGCGAGCATGGAACACCAGAATGGTGGAAAACGGCGACTATATTATGAGTGCGGCAGTGGGCGGTGATAATACGGTGGCGGTAATCTATCAGGCGGCAGAATCAGACGCGGCAANTNTATNAGNCGGCAGANTCNGNCGCNGCANGTGATGAGNCNGCNGATTCNGNCGCAGCAAGTACTGAGGCGGAAGATTCGGAGAATGATACGCAGGGTGAAGCAGCAGATAACGATACAGAGACAGATTCACAGGATGAAGCAGGGCCGCTTTTGAATCCGCAGCTTCTCATCATTAAGCCGGATAAAACAGAGATACCGGTGGAGGTGGAACTGACGGAAGAGGATGAACGTCTGAAGGGTGCATATATATCGGATGACGGCAGGATCTTTGTCACCACGCAGAGCGCNAATATCTATGAAATTCTGGAAGACGGAACAAGCGTCCTGTTTCTCAGGGCGGAGGAAAGTTCACCGGACNTGATACAGGTTCANGGNGGGATGATGTTCATGGACGGATGGAATTATGCGTCGCCNCTGATCTATGACATGGAACAGAAGCAGTATATAGAGGATGAGGTCTTAGCGGATTTTGTGAAAGAAAACTATGNCGNCAGAAATTGNTTCAGNGGTAACTGGTATGATATGTTTTTCTTTCTGGATCAGGANNGTGNTTTGTATATNGCAGGNGACAAAGGGCTTTACCGNCATGTAGTNGGCGGCAGNGCCATGGAGCAGATCATAGACGGAAACTTAAGCATTTTCAGTAATCCGTCTTACGCGATAGAAGGTATGGTCGCAATGGACAACAATGAGTTTATGGCNTTGTTTTCGGGCGGAAAGCTGGTACATTTTGTTTATGANGCGGATATTCCNACTGTNCCTGTGANACAGNTNAATGTNTACAGNNTGGAAGACAATGCGACGATGAGGCAGGCAATTAACCAGTATCAGACNGAAAATCCGGAGNTCTATGTGATGTATGAGGTTGGNATGATCGGNGGTAATTCCGTCACGAGNGAAGACGCATTGAAGAGTCTCAATACCAAGATCNTGGCGGGAGAGNGCCCGGACATATTTATTCTGGATGACATGCCTGTGGATTCNTATATAGANAAAGNCGTGCTGCGCGACTTAAGTCCGATCTTTGACAATATNAGCGGAGAAGATGANCTTTTTGGTAATATTGTGGACGCNTTNNGNACCNATGAGGGGATTTANATGATGCCCTGTGNGGTGCGGCTTCCGGCGATNGTCAGCAGGAAATCTGACATAACAGGAATCANANACTTGCNGGATATNGCGGATGCGGTTGAGAAGCTTAGAAAGGATNATCCGGAAGGCGATCTGCTCAAACTGTATACGGAAAAAGGGGTNATGAGGATGTTTTCTCCGGTATGNGANCCCGTGTGGATGACGGAAGANGGAGCNGTGGATCGGGAAATGATTGCGGAATTCATGCAGCAGACGAAGAGAATCTANGATGCGCAGATGGACGGCATANCGGATCGNGTGTTGGAGGCGTACGAGGCTGACTGGAACGCTTTTGCAGAAGAAGAATTTGGTGCACCGTGGGACGAAACGGACACGATGAGAATATCCATGGATTGCCTCAGGTTTACAGGCGGCATGAATGAGGCGGTGTGGGGATACATCAANAGNTTTTGGANCTACGCGGAGATGGTTTCCGTTNCGAGNGTTCAGGGATATGAANANNGTGGATGGGNGCCCATGAACGGACANTGTGAAGATGTTTTCTTNNCAAAGACATTGNTTGGAATCAGTGCGGCGTCAAAGCAGGCTGAGGNNNCGGAAGATTTTGTGAANGCANTNTTCGGGAAGGAAAATCAGGGNAANCTGTATGAAGGACTGCCGGTNAACAAGGCGGCTTTNCAGGNGGGNTTTGCNTCCGAGGCAGGAGACGGCGTAGATGAACGGTGGGGTGGTCTTGCCACAGACAATTATGAGGGAAACATGATTTCCCTGTCTGTCTACTGTCCAAACCAGTCACAGGTTGCGGAATTGCAGGCTTATATGGAATCCGTGAAGACTCCGTATATGGAGAATACGGTTTTAGAGGACGTGGTGTACGAAGAAGGCATCGCTTATATGCAGGGGAGGAAGAGTCTGGATGAGGCGTTAGATTCCGTTGAGAAGAAGATGGCGATCTATCTGGCGGAGTAGTTTATAAATCTTAGTTTTAAGAAAGGGAAGTGTATGAAAGCAAAAAAAGCAGCAAACAAATTATTATCAATTCTGTTGTTATGTGCTATGTTGCTGACATTACTTAGCGGCTGTGGGGCTGAAGAAGAGGTTTCGGAAAACAGTGCCGAAAATGAGCAGAATGCACAGAGTACACAGTCGTCTGCAGAGGTTACGGCAATGGGACGTTATGTGGAAGAAACTGTGAATTTACCGAATGAGGTTTTTAGAGCGAAATTGTCTCGATTAGAGGACGAGAGCTTAGTCATATGTGAGTCCTATTCCCCGTTGTATATTTCAAAGGATAATGGAGTGACATGGGAGACAGACGAGAGCATANCAGGCAGCGGAATATGGGAAAATAAAAGCTGGGTTTTTGATATGGCAACCGGGGCTGATCATACGATGGCCATTATTTATGATGATTATGAGAAAGTTTATGAACAGGGCGAATTAAATCCCAGACTTTGTCTTGTCAAACCTGACGGTGCTGAGGTTACCATAGATATTCCCGTTAGGGCAGAGGATCGGAATCCGGCCGGTGTGTGGATATCGGATACAGGAAGGATTTTTGTGAACACAGACGGTTCCAATATTTATGAAGCCCGGGAGAACGGAAACATGGAGCTGTTTCTGGAGCTTGATCCCACTTATCATCCATATTTGATACAATGTCAGCAGAACCTTATGGTAATAGATGGAGGCAGCTATAGTGAGCTCCTTATTTATGATATGGAGAAGAAGCAATACATCGAGGATGAAGTTTTAAAGGAGTTTGTGAATGAAAATTATGCAGACAGGACGATTGAAGAAGGATATGGTATGTATTTCTTCCTGGAAGAACAGGGAGTTATTTACCTGGCAGGACAAGAGGGGCTGCACCGCCATGTAATAGGCGGCAGTGCCATGGAACAGGTCATAGACGGAAAACTTACTACCTTCAATGNTCCTTCTAACCAGGTGCTGGGTATGATTAAACTTGAAAATGATGACTTTGTGACGCTATTTAGCGATGGCAGATTGGTTCGCTATGTTTATAATCCGGATATCCCTACTGTACCAAATGAGAAACTTAAAGTATACAGCCTAGAGAACAACGATACGATACGTCAGGCAATTTCTTTGTATCAGATAAAAAATCCGGAGGTTTGGGTAGAATATGAGATCGGTATGGAAGATGGAGCTTCTGCCACAAGAGATGATACGCTGAAAGAGCTGAATACCAAAATCATNGCCGGTGACGGTCCCGATATATTAGTATTGGACAATATGCCGCTTGATTCCTATATCGAAAAGGGGCTGCTTCTTGATATGGGCCCGATTCTTTATAATTTAAGCGGTGAAGAAGCGCTGTTTACGAATATTATGGATGCCATGAAAACAGAGGACAAACTATATGTAATGCCTATCGAAATACAGATTCCGGTACTGTATGGAGATAAACAATATATTTCCAAGGCTGATAATCTGGAGGGCATTGCCGATATAGTGGAGGAACTGCGGAAGGAATATCCGGAAGAAGAACANGATTTATTAGGTGTGTATNCGGAAAGAGAAATCATGTATCTGTTCTCTATGGTTTCAACGCCGGCATGGACGGCAGAAAACGGTACAATTGACATGGGAGCGATTGCAGAATTTCTGACACAGGTGAAAAGAATATATGATGCGCAGATGGACGGACTTACGAAGGAAACAACTTGGTCTCATGGATCTTATGCTTTGCGGGGACAAGAATACATGGGAGGGAGAACCACAGATGTTATGAGACTTTTTGTAGGGGAGACTCATATTACAGGCGGCACGGTGTACACTGATTATGGATTTGCACACTTGAATTCCGTAAATAAAGTTGAAAAATATGAAAATGATGAATGGATTCCTATGAATGGTCAAAGCAGCAATGTGTTTCTNGCCAAAACAATGGTGGGAATTANCGCAATTTCAGCGTCTGCGGATAAGGCGGAGGATTTTATAAGATTATGTTTTGGTAAAGAAAACCAGTCTTATCTGNTTAATGGATATGCAGTGAATCAGGCAGCGTTTGATGAAGGCTTTATATACGAAGGAAGTCAGGGCCACACGGAGGGGGCATGCGGAATGATTGAATTGCTCGATGAAAATGGATTACGTGTCAAGCTGGATATTTATTGGCCGGATGAAGAGCAGATTGCCAGATTAAAGAATTGCATTGAAANGGCGGATACACCGTACATTCAGGATNCTATGCTGGAGGAAACCGTATANGAAGCCGGTACTGAGTATATGTGGGGGAACATCAGTCTGGANGAGGCTTTGGACACAATAGAGAAGANGATGGCGCTCTATTTTGCAGAGTAAGAAAAGATGANGTAGGTGGAGAGATTGGTTAGACTGAAGAGAGATGTGAAAAAGCAAAAAAGCAGTGCAAAAAGTCATAAGGATACGAGGGCATTCTTTCTGTTTCTGGCACCGAGCCTATTGGGNGTGCTTATNTTTGTGNTGCTTCCCTTTTTGGATGTGTTCGGGCGGTCNTTTAAGACNGTGGTAACGAGTCAGTTTGTNGGATTTCAGAATTATAGNACCATTTTTGCNAATCAGGCATTTCGNCTGGCGGTAAAAAATACATTCCGTTTTACGCTTATATGTATTCCGCTGCTGGTGNTGATAGGCCTTATGATTGCGTTGCCGATCAGCAGGCTCAAAAGCGCCGGGACGATCAAATCACTGTATCTGTTCCCACTGGCAATGCCTACGGCGACGATNGTCATTGTGTGGAAGATGGCCTTCTATAGGCAGGGATTCCTGAATCTGNCGTTGACGAAGATGGGAGAACTGACAGGCTTATGGGGTGAGATTCATACGGATTATCTGGGCAGCAGCGCTTCTTTCTGGGTATTGGTATTCAGCTACATATGGAAAAATACGGGCTATACAATTGTGTTGTGGCTGGCGGGGATTCTGGGGATTCCGAATGAGATGCTGGAGGCGGCGAGAGTGGACGGCGCNTCCGAGAGNCAATGCTTTTTTAGGATCGTNCTTCCGAATCTGAAAGGGAGTCTGTACACGATCGTNATCCTCTCATTNCTCAATTCATTTAAGATATACAGAGAAGCTTATCTCGTGGCCGGAGCATANCCGGAACAGGATATGTATCTGTTGCAGCATTTGTTCAATAACTGGTTTGTNAATCTGGATTTTGATAAGATGGCGGCCGCAGCGGTGTGTGTGGGCGGATTTCTGTTTGTGGTTATTATGCTGTTGCAGAGGATGTGGGANNCGAGATGAACAAGACATGAAGAAGACATGAAGTTATACTAAGNCACCAAAGGACNGTGNCTAAGTATAACTAAGTCATGTCTGGAAGAATGCCGCTGGCGCGTGCATTCTTCNGGGGNTGAGANANANATATANNAGAANGGATAATGANNTGNATGNNTTTACATAACTTNNGNNNNCAAGGNAAAGATATTAAGAAAGGGATCACGGTTTTATTGATTATGATTCCGACGCTTTTAGTGTGTCTGCCGATTATTTTGCTGGTGACGGGATCAGTAATGAGTAANGGAGAACTGCGACAGCATTTGTCACCGGTTTTTTCGGATGCNNTGGAATATATCAGTTGGAAGATTGTGCCGGATTATCCGACCTTTGAGAATTACAGTAAATTGCTTTTTATGACACCGCAGTTCTTCGTTCTTTTTTGGAATTCCATNAAGATGGTGGGATGTATCCTGTTAGGGCAGCTTTTAGTAGGCGTTCCCGCGGCGTGGGCTTTTGCNGTGTATCAGGTGAAGGGNAGCAGAGCACTTTTTGCGCTTTATATAGTGTTGATGCTTCTGCCNTTNCAGGTTACGATGCTTTCCAGTTATCTGGTGCTTAATNAATTGGGAATGCTCAATACGCAGCCNGCGGTGATCTTGCCNGCGGTGTTCTCCACGTTTCCGGTATTCCTAACCTANGGAGGATTCCGNTGTATCCCTATGCAGCTTATGGAAGCGGCGCGGATNGACGGGGCAGGNGAGATACGAATCTTCTGTANAATNGGGCTTCCNCTTGGGAAAAGNGGATTATTGTCTGCCATAGTGTTAGGGTTTTTGGAATACTGGAATATGATGGAACAGCCTATGGCATTTCTGGANGATAAGTCACTGTGGCCGNTGTCGNTGTATNTGCCNGAGATNACNTGGGCACAGGCGGGATATGCNTTTACGACTTCGATNATCACATTGATTCCTGCGGTATTCGTCTTTGTATGGGGACAGGATTATNTGGAGCAGGGAATTATTTTTTCNGGACTAAAGGAATAGGAGGAGAGNANGTTGGANGGTAACAGGAAAAAGAAGATCATAGTAGGTTTCTTTGTATTTCTTGGGCTTATGTGGCTCTGTACGGTCGTATCAAAGAGTATNTACGCNTCGGAGCTNCCGATCGTTTCCACGGAATCGATTGAGAAGAAATATGTGGAGCATACGGTGCAGGNNGATGGNATTGTNGTGGCCGGNGATAANAATTCNGTGACTGCACTGAGTGGACTNCGGATNGATAAGCTNGCGGTGCAGGTGGGCGATCAGGTGGAAGAGGGNGACGTGCTTTTTACCATAGANATGGACGACCTGACGGATATCATAGATGANAAGCAGACGGCAGTATCCAAATTNCAGACACAGATCAACACNCTGGCGCAGAATGAGGANCTGGCAAGGCAGAAAAGAGAGTTGGAAGAGCAGCGCGCCAGAGAGGACTANGACGCTACGGCGCGGCGNGAAAATACGNTGGTAGGAAGGGAATTGGAAGAACTTAATAAGGCCGANAAANATTTAGAGAATCATGAAGGCGGAGATGATGAGGCGTTGAAAGANGCTTTNCAGGCGGCGGCCTATGCGGAAGCCGATGCAAGATGGCAGAGAGATACCAGCATGAAAGAGGCAAGCCGCAGGGTGGAGGATATCACCGCACCGGAGANTGCNGATTCCACGTTGACGGTAAGCCGTCTTGAACTTGAGGACATGAAAGAGGATCTGGCACGCTTTCAGGCGGTTANGGATGCAGAGGGNCAGATNAAGGCGGAGCNTGGCGGATTGGTGACGGACATCTTTATCAGTGCAGGCGGCAGNACGTCTGATTCGGCTGCCATGNTGCTTTCGGATGATTCTGTTCCCTGCCAGTTTAAGACGATTNTCACACAGGATCAGAAGAAGTATGTGTCACTGAATGATNNNGTGTCNCTTAANNTGGACGGAAGCAGCAGGGANAAGGAGGNAACCNTNGATTATNTGTCTGANAGCAGNACCATGCCCGGAAGTTATGAGGTCTATGTTAATCTCCCGGAAGGAACCGGAATACCGGGAATGTCGGGCACGATGAGCCGTGCGGAGTCAGGAGAGAAGCATTCCTGCTGTGTCACACCTGCGGCGGTGTATAAAGAGGGTGTCAGAAATTATGTCTATGTGGTCAAAGAGCGGGACGGTATTCTCGGCAAAGAATATTATGCNGAGCAGATCAATGTGAGAGTNCTGGATGANAATGAAAGCTGGGTTGCNNTNGANGGNGCACTNGACGATGACAGNATNNTTATNTCTTCTTCCACGAANGANNTGAAGAANGGNGAGGTTGTGAGGNTGTCGGAATAGTATAANNTGAACANAATATAACNAATAAAAATCAGGAAATATTTTCGCATATCGAAGATTTTCCTGATTTTTGTATTCTCGAAGCTTTTACTCAAGTTTGNAGGTTNTTGCAAATATGCATAANANATANATAAAAATAAGTGCTNAATANCGTTCNAAAATTACTATAATAAAGAACGGTATTTTTAAGCACTACTGTAGTATATAGTCTACCACATCACAAAATAAAAGTCTAGTAATTTTTTGTATTCCCTTTACAATATAACTTGTCGATATAACCGGTTATAATTTGCAGAAGGAGGTTGTACATGGNCACACAGCANAAACAGAAGAACAGGGATCTGTCGAGGCAGGCAGAGGAGAATTATCTGGAACAGACACTTGNCGTAGTGAAAGACAATNTNACGAATTACGGACGGGAAGTGTCGCGTATGCAGGAAGATATTGATGAGATGCTGGCACATTATCATGATAATGANGTGGAAGTATTAACNATTCTGAACAATACCGTGACTATGCATGANCATATGAANCGGGCNCTTTTACGGAATGAAAAGGCACTGAATAAGCCGTACTTCGGNAGGATCATTTTTCACGANNAGGCGCTTGATAAGGAAGAGTCCATCTATATCGGCAGAGGCGGGATCTCCAANGATACGACTCACTGGATGGTAACGGACTGGCGTGCGCCNGTGGCGAATGCATANTATGAAAACGGTCTTGGNAAGTGCAGCTATGAAGCNCCGGGNGGNNCAAGGATACAGATCGATNTGNAAGTGAAGCGCACNTATGAGATCGAGTCGGGCAGGCTGNTGGATTACTTTGACAGCGAAGTGATCGCCAATGACGACNTGTTGACGAANTATCTTGCCAAGAATAANCAGGCGGTCTTAAGTGAGATNGTTGCTACGATCCAGAAGGAGCAGAACGAGATCATTCGGAANTCTCCTTATCATAATATGATCGTNCAGGGTGTGGCGGGATCGGGCAAAACTACCGTGGCGATGCACCGGATNTCCTATATNNTGTATAACTATGAGGANCGCTTTAANCCGGATGATTTCTATATTGTGGGGAGCAACCGGATATTGCTTAACTATATCACNGGCGTTCTGCCGGATCTGGATGTGTACGGNATACGGCAGATGACGATGGAACAGCTTTTTGTCAGNCTTNTGTATGAGGATTGGGATGATAANAAGTATCGGATCAAAGGTACGAACGCGGGCAGAAAAATTGAAAGTAATAAAGGCACAGGCGTGAATGGGAAGAACGGCGAAGCGAAAGACGCAGCGACAGNAGAAAATGGTGACAGCATAAAAGGCAGTTCCGNGTGGTTNAAAGATCTGGAAGCGTATTGNCGGAAGTTGGAGTGTGATACCATATCCTGCAAATCCGTNTATCTGAATCCGAAACAGTTNGTGGAAGGAATCCGNGACGGTAAGATCGGTGTGTTCGATGAGAGCGGCGGACAACCGGCNGATNNCNGGAATCTGGTCTGNCTGATCGAGGGTGACGCGGTGGAGCGNTATATTCGNCAGAATCCTACCGTGTCTGTGCAGAGTAAGATCAATATGCTAAATACCCGCCTGCGGGGAAAAATCAAAGAAGAGTTTCTCGGAAAAGGCATTAAGTATACGGAGGCCGAGCGCAAAGCAATCTTAAAAGCATATCACGGNCACTATGGCGGCAGAGTNTGGAAACAATCTATTTATGAGCTGTATCNGGATTTNNTGCTGAAACAGAANGAAAAAGGATATGATNTCAATATACCGGATNNGGAATTCAATGTCTATGATCTGGCAGCGCTTGCNTATCTNTANAAGAGNGTNAANGANACNGAAGTGATCAGTGANGCNCANCATATNGTNATNGACGANGCNCAGGATTTNGGGATGATGGCNTATCTCGTGCTGAAATTCTGTATTTACCGGTGTACTTACACCATTATGGGTGATGTGTCACAGAATATTCATTTCGGCTATGGATTAAATGANTGGGAAGAATTGAAAAATCTGTTNCTTNCGGATTCCATGGACAGCTTCGGTATCTTAAAGAAAAGCTACCGCAATACGGTGGAGATATCCGACTTNGCTACGAACATACTGCATCACGGACGGTTTTCNATNTATCCNGTGGAACCGATCATAAGGCATGGCAGNCCNGTACAGGTNNNGCAGACCNCGGANNGACNGTCCATGATCCGNGAAGCGGCNGAGATTTGCAGGAGATGGCAGACGGGTAACAANGCGCTGGAAACGATTGCANTNGTCTGCAGGGATCAGGAGGAGGCTGCGGTTGCNGCGCAGGAATTATCNCNGTATATNGANGTGATGGAAAGCGATCCGGAGAAGACNGAGTTCGGAAGCGGNATNATGGTNCTTCCNGTGGAGTATACCAAAGGNNTGGAATTTGACGCNGTATTGATNTTAAATCCCTCNCGGGAAAANTANCCCACGGATGACGGACATGCGAAGCTGCTCTATGTGGCGGCAACCCGTGCGCTTCATGANCTGTGTGTGCTCCATANCGGGAACNTGACGGGNNTGATTGCAGATCCGGTGCCNGATCGCGGCGATGANGGGAAAAANGTTGTGGATTCGACATATATGACAGGAGTGTCAGAGANTATAAAGGAGAAAAACGCCGGTCCTGTTAGTGGAAACGTCAAAAAACAGGCTGTAGCGCAGAGAGTAGGGGAACCTATAAAATCGGATAAAGCGTCTAAACCAACTGCGATGCCAAAATCAAGTACAGGCAGAACCCCACAGGAAGACACTACAACNAANCTTAAGACCGANNCNNANCANGGTAATCGGATNGCAATGAAGCAACNGGANANAGANTCCCTGTATGCCTTCGGTGACATGCCGCCGACNGAAAANNTGAGNCCGCCCGGACACGGCAAAATTGATNTGGCNGTGAAGTGGGTTACGAAGCAGCAGGACGGGCTGTATCTGCATAGCCGGTATGGAGTTTTGCGGTTAAGTCCGATCGGAAGCGCCATTGTCAGGGTGACTTTTGCAAAAGGCGGACAAATCGTTGACCGGATCAATGACAAGATTGCGGTGCATTCCGTAGACAAAAGATGGATGTACAAGGAATCCGGCAGCACGGTAGACCTTATGACGGACGAACTGTTTGTGCAGGTGGATAAGGGAACAGGCGCGATACGCTATATGACGCGGGATAAGAAATTATTGTTGACAGAACGCAGTAAAGAATGCCGCCAATTGGAAAGCACCGCAGACGGAAGATTCAAAACGTGGCTTTATCTTGACTGGCAGAAGAAGGAGACGATATATGGCATGGGTGCCGGAGATAACACAGGCATGAATCTGCGAAAGACTGCCCGTTATATTTCCCATGGAAATAATATCGGCGAACTGCCGTTTATACTGTCGGATCAAGGATATGGAATGGTTCTGGCGGCAGACAGTCCTGTTATGTGCTGTGATATACCGACCTACGGGTCCTATCTTCATGCTGAGAGTGAGGAACAGATGGATTTCTATTTCATAACCGGAAAGCGGCAGAATACGATTATGAACGCTTATGCCTATCTTTGCGGGAAGCTGTGAGGCTTCCCGCAAAGGGCGAATGCCTTTTACGGCTTTGTTACAGATTTAATTCTTCGAGGAGTTTTTGCTGATAGTCGCGGTCTTTAGCAGATCTGACAACATCGTCCATTCGTCCGGATTCGATTAGCTTGATATTCAGTTGATTGATTCGGAACTGACCTTCATTACGTCCTTCATCACGTCCTTCATCACGAATGAGTTGTTCTCGTTCCCAAGATTTCATGTAACTGATGCCGACCTCCTTATTTTTCTTCAGTCTTTCCACCATTCTGTGGATAGATTCTATATTCTGATTAGCGATATTATTCTGTGTGGTATTTTCTATATATTTTAGCATATCCTTTAATTCCTGACTAGGGTTTCCTTCTGTTCCTTTGGTGTAAAGAAATATTTTTTTGGCACCGTCATCATAGGGAAGTGCGGTGGCTTCGACACACTGGTTTTGAATGGTGTAAACCATGCGGTTTATGCCAAAAGGATCGTAGGGCAGTATGATAATAATTATGACATTTTGCAATTTATTATATCCTAGGCCGCTTGCTAAGAGCTGTGTATCGATCAAACCGTGGTAATACCGCATTCGTTTCGGAAGGCTTTCCTTCTCGTACTTATTATTTGGTTCTATATCATATATATCAGAAACGATCTGAGCATCGACAAGCGCCGTATCATATTCGGCAGAAATATCTTCTATGTAGGCATCCATGCGTATTCCGTGCCTGTCAGTGTCTATTCCGAGAATGTTTTTCTGTGGGATGACTTTGACCTTACGTACCGTTTTCCCCAAAATCGTACTGAGTAATATACGGGCAAATTCTTCTCCGTCTTCTTTTTGAGAGATTAATTCCTGAAACAGAAAATCATCAATCAGGTTTAAATCCTCTAATTTCCTTTTTGCATATTCGTGTGAAATTTGTTTGGCATTGGACATAGTTTTTCTCCTCACTGTGTTCATATTGTGTAGATAGTAAATTGTGAATTGTGGTGAAACACCGGAACTTCCTGTATGGAAGCCAGTCGCGGAAGATACCGCGGCATTTGAAATCTGATAACCGCCTAAAGGTGACTGATTCAAGGCAGTTCAGAAATATGATTTTAGATATAGGATTACTATACTGTATTTGTAAAAAGATTACAATATAATGTATTAAAAATTTTCCACAAAGGTGATGAGGCGGTTGATATTTGACTGGCGAATACCGAAACTCTTTTCCATTCTTTTTATTTCGTGCGTAAGATGATAAAATGTAAAAAGATTTATACTTCATATACCTATACGCGTAACAGTGAACATTGCCCATCATGCAACTGAAATCCCCGAATGCGTGATTGGAAAGCAGACATTCTCCGATTACAATATACTTAACAAGCGATTTAGACATACAGGCATTATCTTATGGCTGAATCCTACAACGCAGGAAGGGAGAAAACCATGCGATTAGAAACAGAACGTCTCATTTTGCGGGACTACATCGAAAGTGACAGAGAAGACTATTACAGACTTAAAAATGATTCCGAGACGATGTACTATCTGCAGGATATCAAAATATCATCGAGACAGCAGGCGGACGAGGAATTTGAACAGGTGCTGGAGGACGCTAAGAAGACGGACAGAACATTCTATTTCCTCCATATGGAATTAAAAGATTCCCACGAGCAGGTCGGAAGTATCGGGTATACCGTGGAAACGAAGACACCGGTAGGTAAGCTCGTTCATGCCGGATATTTTACCTATCCGAAATTCTGGAATAACGGATACGTGACGGAAGCGTTTCGTAAAGTTTTAGAGTTTGCTTTCATCGAAGATGGTGTGTACCGTGTGACAACGGGCTGTCTTGCTGAGAATGCCGGCTCCGAGAGGGTTATGGTCAAATGCGGTCTGATCAAGGAAGCGGAGCATGTGGATTGGGAATGGCATGACGGCGGAATGAAGACCCGGCTGGAATATCGTCTGTTAAAGGACGAATGGAAAAAGATGTGGCAGAAGGAGGAGGCATAGATGTCAACGATACATTTGAGAATATATGACCTCAGAAAAGCTAACCGGATGAGCCAGAAAGAATTGGCGGATGAAGTCGGCGTTTCCGTCCAGACCGTCAGTAAGTGGGAAAACAATGTATGTATGCCTGATATCACGATGCTGCCGGACATTGCGAAATTTTTCCGGGTGACGGTAGATGAACTATTGGGATTGTCGCCGCTTGCAGGTGAGGAGTACATACCGGTCAGGAGTGCGGAGAAAGATTATTGGGAGTCCAGACTGAATTATCTGAAAGCAAGCAGACGCTCGATGTGGAATGACGATTACCTTAAGTTTCTGATTGAACAGGTGTGGAAGATCGCCGGACCGGTGGATGTGCTGGACTGTGGCTGTGGGTTTGGATATATGGGCATTATGCTGCTTACGCTTTTGCCGGAAGGGAGTACTTATACGGGGATTGATTTCAGCACGAACATGCTGCGTGAGGGAGAAAAACTTTTTATGGAAGAAGGATATGAGGCGGAATTTATATGTGACGATTTTTTACAACATACCTTTCGGAAACAATATGATATCACATTAAGCCAGTGCGTCATGCGCCATGTGAATGCGCCGCAGGAATTCCTAAGAAAAATGATTGAGCAGACGAAGCCCGGCGGGCTGGTCATAGCGATAGATGTAAACCGTGAACTGGAAAGCGACGGGCTCTATATAGACGGATTGGAATACTCCGAGCTTTGTTCCCGCATGGGATTTCGCAAGATGTGGGTGAAAGAGAAAGAATGTCAGGGGAGGGATTACGCTATCGGCATGAGACTGCCGCTCATGATGCGAAAGGAAGGACTCATGCAGGTGGATGTCCGAATGAATGACCGGGTCAGATTTGTCTATCCGGAGCAGGATAATCATGCGGAATCAGTAGAGTGTTTTATGGAAGAAAAAAACTGGCGGCATAGCATTTCGCCGGAGACGGAGGAAGAAATCATACGTGGGTTTATCAATCATGGGATGGACAGGAAAGAAGCGGAAAGTTACTGCCGCAGACAACGGAAGATTCAGGCTTTTGTGTCGGCGAATCAGGATGATTTGCAATATCTCCATTACTGGGGCCTGTTGATTAGTTATGGATGGAAAAAACATGTGAGGGAAAAAACATGTGAATAGGTTTTAGATGAAAAGTCAGGCAGAATGGTTTATAATTAGGATATCAAGAACGGAGGAATAAGAAAATGGGAATTGTAATTAAAAATGCATTGGCAATTTTGCCGCAAGGCGCAGCGGATGTGGTACAGGAAACCAGCATCTATATCGAGCAGGACAAGATTACCGGAATCGGACAGGCACCGGCCGGGTTTAACGAGGACAAGGTGATCGACGGAAAGGATAAACTGGTGATTCCGGGTCTGATCAACTGTCACACGCACTCTTACATGTCTTTTATGCGTAATGTGGCGGATGATCTGTCATTTATGGACTGGCTGTTTGGATCGATCGATCCCATTGAGCAGCAGATGACGGACGAGGATACTTATTGGGGTGCTAATCTGGCAATCATCGAGATGATGAAGAGCGGCACGACCTGCTTCAACGATATGCAGATGAATATCCATCAGACTACCCGTGCGGTCAAAGAGACCGGTATGCGTGCCGTGATCAGCCGCGGACTGGTAGGCAGCGGCAATGACGAGGCAGGGCAGATGAGGCTTCGTCAGGCATATGAAGAGAGGGATGCGGCGAAAGACTGTGACAGATTGTCGTTCGTGTTAGGTCCGCACGCGCCTTATACCTGTGACGAAGATTTCTTGAAGATCGTTGCGGGAGAGGCGAAGAAGAACGGTATGGGTATTCATATTCATCTGTCGGAAAGCGAGAGTGAGATATCCCAGATCAAGGAGAAATACGGCTGCAGTCCGATCGCATTGGCTGAACGCTGCGGATTGTTTGACGTGCCTGCCGTTGCGGCACACTGCGTACAGATCGACGACGCGGATATGGATATTCTTGCTAAGAAAAATGTCAGCGTAGTGACCAATCCGGCGAGCAACATGAAGCTGGGCAACGGTTTTGCACCGGTAGCCGGAATGCTGGAAAAAGGAATCAACGTATGTCTCGGTACAGACGGCGCCGCCAGCAACAACTGTCTGAACATGTTCCACGAATTGAGCCTGCTTACGCTGATTCACAAGGGAACAGGCAGGACACCTCAGTGCGTCAGTGCGAAAGAGGGATTCCGCATTGCAACGATCAACGGCGCGAAAGCGCTGGGAATGGAGAAAGAGATCGGAAGCATTGAAGTAGGCAAGAAAGCCGATCTGGCGATTCTTGACTTGAATACACCGTCCCTGACACCCAGGAATAACCTGATCGCAGGATTGTCCTATTCTGCCAACGGTTCAGAGGTGGATACAGTGATCATTGATGGTCAGATCACCATGGAGAACCGTAAACTTCTGACTATCGACGAGCAGTTAGTGTACCGGAAGATTCAGGAGATCATAGAGCGAATGGGATTAGACAAAAAGGTGTATTAAAATCAGGGAATATCTGAGAAAACTGCTTAAGAATGAACGATAAAGAGAGCGGCGCTGTGTTGATGAACATGGCGCTGTTTGTGTTGTGTCACAGTAAAAATATCTCTGTTATATAGGAGTAGACATTGGGAAAATGCAAGTTCAGGATATATTTTAATACTTGAATCAACTTAAGAAAAGTTTTCACAGTAACAACTCAGAAAAAATATGATGGGTCATAAAGTATATAAGCGGAATTAAACAGAGCGGTATAAAAAAACAGAAAAAGTGGGTGCAATATATTGACAGCTCAGTCTATTTGTGATAGACTGAATGTGTAGTCTACTGAGAATAGACTGGAAAGACGTGGCAGATATGTTACATACCACACCATCGCTTACAAAACATCAATCACAGGGAAGGAACGCTATATCTATGAAAGATAACAAACAAGAATACCGGCTTGCGGAGACGGAAGCAAGGTTTGCCGAGCTGATCTGGCAGAAAGAACCGATTTCCTCACCGGAGCTCGTGAAATTATGTGAAAAAGAATTTAATTGGAAAAAATCCACCACCTACACTGTCTTGAAAAAGCTGTGCGACAGGGGAATTTTTCAGAACGAGAAAGCGGAAGTGACGTCGCTGATTTCTAAGGAAGAATTCTATAGCTATAAGAGCAGGAAATTCGTGGAGGATTCCTTCGGCGGTTCCATACCGAGATTTCTGACGGCTTTTATGGGCGGAAAGAAGCTGACGGAAGAACAGGCGGAAGAAATCAAACAGCTAATTGATGATTTTACGAAACAATAAGTTCCTATAAATAACATGCCGCGAATGCTACGAGAAACGTTCATTTCAGTACATGAATCATATGGGAAACATTCTTAGATAACACATAATGAACGATATGAGAAGCATTTTTAAATAACGCATAATGAACAATATGAGAAGTATTCTTATAATAACGCGCTTTGAATCAAATGAGAAGCATTCTTAGATAACACACAATGAACAATATGAGAAGCATTCTAATAATTACATAAATTTGAATCATATGAGAAACATCCTTAAATAACACACTTTGAGCAATATCTGAACATCTTCAGAAACATTATGAATAGCCTAAGGAGAGAACACAATGAGTTTGACAGAAGTATTTATGATTATCCTTAATATGAGTCTCACGGCGAGCTACTGCATTGCGGCGGTCCTTGTGCTGCGCTTGTTTCTGAAAAAGCAGCCGAAAATATTCTCCTATCTGCTGTGGAGCGTTGTGCTGTTTCGCCTGCTGTGCCCGGTTTCTTTTTCCAGCAGTTTCAGCCTGTTACGAATGGATACGAACGTGGTATCGCGGGAAAACCTTACAGCCCGGCAAATAACAGAGCATACTGCAGGGCAGGAGGCCGGTGAACATCCGGAGCAGATGACGGAAGATCAGAATGAGGAGACTGAATCGGTATCCCAAACAGCGCAGGTGGAGCAGCGGGATGCATCCCGTATGCAGACCGTGCTTGCAGTCGCAGCATGGATGTGGCTTACGGGTATGGTTCTCTGGATCACTTACGGAGTTTGGTCGGCATATCGCTTGTGCCGCTTTCTGAAAAAAGCCATCCATGTGGAAGATGATCTCTACGAGACAGAAGGGATTTCCTCATCGTTTGTGTTTGGAATCATCCGCCCGCGAATCTATCTTCCGACGGGGCTGTCCGGGAAGGAACGAGAGTTTGTGCTGGCACATGAGCGGGTGCATGCAGCCAGAAAGGATTATCTGGTGAAGATCATGGCATGGCTGGCAAGGTGTATTCACTGGTTCAATCCGCTTGCGTGGCTAGTCTTTGCGCTGATGGAGAATGATATGGAAATGTCCTGTGACGAAGCTGTTGTGCGCAGGATGGGCATGGAGGTGAAGCAGGATTATTCTCGTGCACTGTTGACTTTGTCCTCTGAGACAACGAAGATCGGCAGTTATCCGCCGGCATTTGGGGAAGGCAGGGTAAAAGACCGTGTCCGCAACATTTTATCTTATCGAAAGAGGGCGCTTGTGACGGTTGCCTTGCTTGCGGCCTTATTACTGGTCGTTGTGGCAGGGCTTTCTCTCAATCCCCGGAAGAATGATGAAGCCGAGGAACACCTTCGCCTCGGAGAGAAAGACACGCTTGTTATGGATTATGCAAATGCGTGGTGCAATCGGGACGGAGAAACACTGGTAAAGCTTTATGTGGATGAGGATACCGCCTTTGCAAATCTGCCTATGCTGGAGAAAGCGGGCGGAGAGTATACCTTCGGTTTCTCAAGTCCGTGGCCCGATGAGTTCTGGCGGACGATACCGACAGGAGAGGGGACGGATGAGGGAACAGCGGAAATCCGATATTATGCGTGGACATCCGATCCACATGTAGCTGTCTGGAAAGAAGAGATTTCTTTTGTCAAGACGGAAACGGTAGATCCAGTGACGGCCAGCAGCTATCGGGTGACAGACAGTACGCTTACTTATCTGGACAGCATTGCGTCCGAAGCAGAATATATGGACGCTTATTGGGGCAATGGGGCGTATCATTTCGTAGACTATATGGAAAACGGATTCGTGGATGCGATCAATTACCAGACAGAGTATGATTCGGAGAACGGTGAGAGCGACCGCAACGCCGTTTACAGAGATCCGGAGTCTGCAGCGGCGTACATTATGAATCTGACCGGAGGTACGAGCACCGCCGATACAGCCTCTAACGGTACGGCGATCGTGGAGTACACTTTTGCGGATGGCAGCAGGGTTCTGATTCCGATGATCGATGCGAATTTTGACGCCCGGACGAGCAGTGTGGACCAAACGGCGGACGAAAATCCGGCGGAACCACCAAATGCCGTCAATAACGAAGTATGGATTCTGGATGTGCATGTGTGGAATGCAGGTGCACCGTAAAANAAAGAAAATTATGTAAACTAAATTCTTTTCCCTTGCACTTCCATCAGATTTTAGTATAATAATAGATAAGTAGAGAAAGCGCCTACATCGTAGGTGCTTTTTCACGGAAGAATAAAATACCGTTATAGAAACAGAAAAATACGATATGTGGGAAAACAGGTTCATTTCACATATTTGCCAAGAGTAAGAGCGGAAGGGTGTAAGATACGAATGGAAATCGAATTTGATGTAAAAATTACCTCAAATATTCTATATGATTATATGCTGCATCANACCTACAGCAGCATGTCGGGAATCATGGGCTCTATTGTGGGCGCGCTGATGCTGGTGCTTTTTGCATCCAACAGGCAGCCAATCTGCCTCATTATCGGGGTGGTGATTCTGCTGTATCTGCCGTGGACACTTTTTATCAAATCCAGGCAGCAGGCGCTCGGAACACCGGCGTTCAAGAAGCCGCTGCATTACCGCCTGTCTGATGAAGGTATCGAGGTGTCGCAGGACGATACCACAGAGCAGATGGGATGGGACGGCATGGTGAAAGCGGTGTCTACCATCAACAGTATCGTGGTGTATACGACCCGCACAAGTGCGTGTATTTTTCCGAAAAAAGATTTGGGTGACAGCAAGTATAAGGTGATCGAGATCATTTCCACCCACATGCCGCCTAAGAAAGTTAAGATCAGAGGTTAGTTGAATATGTGTGAGAAGATTATCGAGACATACAGCGCCGAAGAAACTTTTGAACTTGGCAGACAGATCGGGCAGCAGGCGAAAGCCGGTGAAGTCTACACCTTGACCGGTGATCTGGGTGTCGGCAAGACTGTCTTGACGCAGGGCGTTGCAGCAGGGCTTGATATAGAAGAGCCGGTAAACAGTCCTACTTTTACAATCGTACAGATTTACGAGGAGGGCAGACTGCCGTTCTATCACTTTGATGTGTACCGCATCGGCGATGTGGAGGAGATGGACGAGATCGGCTATGAAGATTATTTCTACGGTGACGGTATCTGCCTGATCGAGTGGGCGAATCTGATCGAAGAGATACTGCCGCCTGCATACTGTCAGATTACGATAGAAAAAGATTTGAGCAAAGGGTTCGACTATCGCAGGATTACGATTGAGGAGTTATCATGAAAATATTGGCACTGGACAGTTCCGGACTGGTGGCGTCCGTGGCACTGGCGGAAGATGATAATTTAATCGCGGAGTATACCATACAATATAAAAAGACTCATTCCCAGACACTGCTTCCCATGCTTGACGAGATCCGGAATATGGTGGAGCTTGATTTGTCTGATGTGGACGCGATTGCGGTGGCGGCGGGGCCGGGATCTTTTACCGGACTGCGGATCGGGTCGGCTACGGCGAAGGGACTTGCTTTTGCCATGGAGAAACCTATTGTGCCGGTTCCTACGCTGGAAGGGCTTGCCTATCAGATGTACGGGACGGATGCGGCGGTATGTCCGATTATGGATGCCAGAAGAAGTCAGGTATATACCGGTATCTATGAGTTTGTCAGCGGAGAAAATAGATATGACATGCGTGTCATTAAGGAACAGTGTGCAGTTTCCTTCGATGAGATCGCGGAAGCGCTGAATCAGCTCGGCAGAAGGGTGGTTTTTGTGGGTGACGGGATTCCGGTATTCAGGGAGCGGATGGCGGAAGTGATGCAGGTACCTTACACACTGGCACCGGCGCACAGGAACAGGCAGTCTGCGGCTTGTATCGCGACGCTTGGGAGTGTATACTATGCACAGGGTAAGGTCGTGAGCGGTGCGGAGCATGTTCCCGAATATCTGAGACTGTCTCAGGCGGAGCGGGAACGCGCGGAAGGCAGTGCAGCGCAGGCATAATCGATCTGCGTGTACAGCAGGAAAGGCAGGACAAAGCTGTATGGTTACATATAGAAGAATGACCCCCGAGGACGTACCTTATATCAGCAAGCTGGAAGAGCAGACCTTTTCCATGCCATGGTCGGCGGACTCTTTTCTGGAGATGATCAGCAAAGAGGATGCCAGATATTATGTGGCGGAGCGGGGCGGACAGCTTCTGGGAGGATGCGGCGTCCTGATGATTGCCGGCGAGGGTAATATCACGAATGTGGTGATCGCGCCGGAAGCGAGAAATCAGGGAATCGGTACGGCAATGCTGCAGCATTTGATGCAGGAAGGCGACCGGGAAGGGCTTACGGCATACACGCTGGAGGTCAGAGTGAGCAATGCCGCCGCCATTCATGTATATGAGAAGCTGGGATTCGTGTCAGCTGGGATTCGACCCGGTTTCTACGAGAAGCCGACGGAAGATGCCCTGATCTTTTGGAAGAGATAGGAACGGCATGGAACAATTACCACTGTTGTTACACATTTTGTCTGATAAAATGAGGCATAGGAGATTAAACGTTACTGTCACATCCGCGCCATGCACTTGCTGCATGGTGTCGGAGTCAGCGCTAAAATGCCTGCTCTTTGGCATTTTATGTGCATCACTTGTTGCAATTCACACTGATAATATGTGAATGTATGCAATAATGTGTGCAAGTGTGAATTGTAACGAATAAGTAAGTAACATATGGGAGGTTTGTCATGCGTGTTTATTCAGAAAATAAAGAAACTGAAATGGTTCAGGCAGTTTGTAATTGCTGCGGCAAAAATTTATTGGTAGAAAATGGATTTCTCAAAGAGGAATGCATCCACGTGGAGCATGAATTCGGCTTTTTCGGGTCGAAGGACGGTATAAGCCACAGATTTGATCTCTGTGAGGAATGCTACCGGAAAATTGTGGAAGCATTCGCAGTTCCCGTAGAAGAATGGGAACGCAAGGAATTGCTTTGATACACTAAACTGCCCCGGACTGTTGCGGTAACAGAATGGGAGTACACATGTTAGATATCTGCTTATTGGGCACAGGAGGCATGATGCCGCTGCCCGGCCGGTGGCTTACGTCAATGATGGCGCGTTATAACGGGACAAGTATATTGATCGACTGCGGGGAGGGTACGCAGATCGCGATGAAGGAGAAGGGCTGGAGCCCGAAACCCATCGATGTGATCTGCTTTACCCACTATCATGCCGATCATATCAGCGGACTGCCCGGTATGCTGCTCACCATGGGCAATGCGGAACGGACCGAGCCGCTTTTGCTCATCGGACCTAAGGGGCTTGCAAAAGTGGTGAATTCCCTGCGCGTGATAGCGCCGGAGCTTCCTTTTGAAATCAACTATCTGGAACTGACGGAGGCTGCGCAGACGGTCACTTTTGACGGGTTCCGTATAGAAGCCTACAGGGTCAATCACAATGTCATCTGTTACGGGTACAGTATCGTGATAGACCGAATTGGCAGATTTGATGTGTCGAAAGCAGAAAAACTCAATATTCCGAGAAATTACTGGAATCGTTTGCAAAAAGGTGAGATAATAGAGACGGAAAACGGTACGTTTACGCCGGATATGGTGCTGGGGGAGCAGCGTAAAGGGCTTAAGGTGGCGTATTGTACGGATACCAGACCTACGGAAAGCATTGTACAGGGTGCCGCGGGCGCAGACCTTTTCATTTGCGAGGGTATGTACGGAGAACCGGAGAAGCTCGCGAAGGCGAAGGAGTATAAACACATGACTTTCTACGAGGCGGCCAAACTGGCAAAACAGGCGGATGTGGGGGAGCTGTGGCTGACGCATTACAGCCCGTCACTGATTCGTCCGGAGGAGTATATGCGTGAGGTAAGGAAAATTTTTCCAAATGCAGTGGCGGCGAAAGACGGCAGGAGTGTCGATCTTATGTTTCAGGACGATTGAGAAAGGAGTCGATAAGTTATGAAACGTTCCGGAGTAATCACTATTATCATCATAGGTCTGATCCTTGTAGCGGTAGTTGCGGGGTATGTGATAAATTTAAATCGTAAGTCTAATGCAAACGAAGAAACTGTAGTGGAATCAACAGCGGTGCAGAAGGTTCTGCAAAGAGACTTAGAGCGGAATTATCCGCCTACGCCGAAGGAAGTGGTAAAATATTACGCTGAGATCACGAAATGTTTCTACAATGAAGAATATACGGACGAAGAGTTAGAGCAGTTGGCATTAAAGATTCAGGAGCTGTATGATACGGAGCTGGTTGAGAATAAGTCGCAGGAAGACTATATGAATGACCTGCGTACGGAGATCACCGATATGAAGAGCAACAAGAATACAATATCCGGTTACGTTCTTTCCGCCAGCGTTGATGTGGAGGAATTTGTGGAAAACGGCTATTCCTGCGCGAGACTGTACTGTACGTTCAGCATAAAACAGGGAACGAGCGGTACGGTGCGTTCCATGGAACAGTTTGTGCTGCGCAAGGATGATGACGGACACTGGAAGATATTGGGCTGGGCGTTAGTCGAGGATTAGATCCCGGTGGGAGCAGCAGGCAGCAATATTATGAAGAATGACAGGTAGCAAGAAAGGCAGCAGTGAGGCCGAGGCTGAACTGTTAGAAAGGCACGCAGATGGATACAGAAGCGACGTGCAAAGATAAAGATATTACAATATTGGCGATAGAGAGTTCCTGTGATGAGACCGCGGCGGCGGTAGTCAGAAACGGCAGAGAGGTTCTGTCAAATATTATCTCTTCACAGATTGATCTGCATACACTGTACGGCGGTGTGGTTCCGGAGATCGCATCCCGCAAACATACCGAAAGGATCAATCAGGTCATAGCAGAGGCGCTGCAGACGGCGGATATGACGCTTCGTGACATGGATGCCATTGCAGTGACATACGGTCCCGGTCTGGTGGGGGCGCTGTTAGTGGGCGTGTCGGCAGCCAAAGCCATCAGTTTCGCGTCGGGGATTCCGCTGATCGGAGTCCATCACATTGAGGGACATATCAGCGCTAATTATATTGAAAATAAAGAATTGGAGCCACCCTATGTCTGCCTGGTCGTTTCGGGCGGACATTCGCATCTGGTACAGGTCAGGGACTACGGCGAGTACGAGATCATGGGCAGAACGAGGGACGATGCCGCCGGAGAGGCTTTCGATAAAGTAGCGAGAGCCATCGGGCTGGGATATCCCGGCGGGCCGAAGATTGATAAAGTGTCGAAGGAAGGCGATCCGGATGCGATCAAGTTTCCACGCGCTAAGGTGGCGGACGCAGTCTATGATTTTAGTTTCAGCGGATTGAAGTCCGCGGTGCTCAATTATCTGAATTCCTGCGAGATGAAAGGAATTGCGGTATGCCAGGCGGATGTAGCGGCCTCGTTTCAAAAGGCGGTGGTGGACGTACTGGTCGAACATTCCATGAATGCCCTGCAGGAGTGCGGCATGAAGAAATTTGCCATTGCGGGCGGCGTGGCATCCAACTCTGCGCTGCGGAGCGCGCTTGAGGAGGAGTGTGCACGGCGGAATATTACATTCTATCATCCCTCGCCCATTCTGTGTACCGATAATGCGGCGATGATCGGCGCGGCGGCGTATTATGAATACTGCAAAGGGGTGCGGCACGGATATGATCTGAATGCGGTGCCGAATCTGAAATTAGGGGAAAAAACATGAATAAAAGAAGATGTACTGCCATCGTGCTGGCAGCGGGAAGCGGCAGCCGCATGAAAAGCGATGTAGCGAAACAGTATATGCTCCTGCGGGACAGACCGCTGATCTGGTATGCCTTGCAGGCGGTGGAAGAGTCCTCTGTCATTGATGACTGTATTCTCGTCACCGGTGCGGAGGATATTTCTTATGTAAAAGAAGAAATCGTGGAACGATACGGACTGCACAAGGTGACCGCTGTCATAGCAGGCGGAAAAGAACGATACGATTCCGTATACAATGCCTTGCAGGCGATTGCGGATGGAGACATGACTAATCCGGAGCATGACGGGTATGTTTTCATTCATGACGGTGCCCGCCCTTTCCTGACGGAAGGGATTCTGGAGCGGTGTCTTGCAGAAGTAGAGAAAACGGGCGCATGCGTAGCCGGAATGCCGGTCAAGGATACGATTAAAATCGCAGATTCGGATGGCTATGCGGTACAGACGCCGGAGCGGAGTCTTGTCTGGCAGATCCAGACGCCGCAGGTATTTGAAATCCCGCTTATTACAGCGGCGTATGAATCTCTTATGCAGAGCAGGGACAGACAGACGCCTGACGGACAAGGGATCACGGACGATGCCATGGTGGTGGAAAGATTTACCGGACATAGAGTNAAACTGGTGCAAGGTTCCTATGAAAATATTAAGATCACCACGCCGGAAGATCTGGTTATCGCAGAGGCGCTGTTGCAGCATAATGAACTGTCGGAATGAAGAAGCTAGTGGTGAAAAAAATAAATAAAATAAAAGGCAAAAAATAGGTTGACACTGAAATTCATTTTTGCTAAAATAATCCTTGCGCTGACTGTGAGGGAAGCGTAATTCGAACACGGAGAGGTATCGAAGTGGTCATAACGAGGCGGTCTTGAAAACCGTTTGTCCGCAAGGGCGCGTGGGTTCGAATCCCACCCTCTCCGCTGGAGNTATACCTCTCCAACCGAACCTTTATAACAGAAGCAGTAGTATTATAAAGGCGATAATATTGATAAATGATATATTTAGCTGTGTCTGGAGAAGTACCCAAGATGGCTGAAGGGACACCCCTGGAAAGGGTGCAGGTCGTTAATAGCGGCGCGAGGGTTCAAATCCCTCCTTCTCCGCTCGCTGTTTGGCACAGATAGTCCGGCAGCGGAACGCACATATAATCGTGCGATTTTGAACCTTGACAAATAAACAGTAATGCAACCCTGAAAATTCTAAGAGAAAATTTTCAGAGAGTATCGGACGATACAACCAAGTAATTATGATTGAAGAATGCGAAGCATTCTTCAGGGGT
>JAAUZY010000007.1 GCA_014804355.1 Lachnospiraceae bacterium | reverse complement strand
TGCCTGTGAGAATTATGGGGGCGAAGCATGAGCCGGTACAGCCTTATCTGATTCAGCCGAAAATGGAACAGTTGTTGGAGAGTTATCGGAATAATACAGAGCATATAATTACGAAACTTGCTCGATTTCACATTGAGTTTGAGGGGATTCATCCTTTCATCGATGGGAATGGCCGCACCGGACGTCTGCTTGTAAATCTGGAATTGATGAAGGCGGGGTATCCGCCGATTGACATTAAATTTACGGATCGAGCGGCTTATTACAATGCATTTGACGAATATCATGTAAAGCATAATTTGAAAGCGATGGAGAAATTGTTTGCCGGATATGTGAATGTAAGGCTGGATAGTTTTTTGGCGATGTTGGAATGGTGAAGGATTGCAATAAATAGGTAGAGAAAGAAGTATTGTAATTATCCATTTTTACGCTTGACAAAAAAATTTTCCGTCTTAAAATAGTTCTAAAAAGAACAAAAGGAGGAAGCAATGATTCCTTTAAACCCATGGGAACACCAAAATGCAATCAAGGTACTTTATTCAAAATGTGTGGAAGGGGTCTGTGAAAAGCATAACATTACCCGGATGGAATTGGACATTCTTCTCTTTTTAGCCAAT
The DNA here is from genome assembly GCA_014804355.1 of Lachnospiraceae bacterium. GTDB lineage: Bacteria > Bacillota > Clostridia > Lachnospirales > Lachnospiraceae > UBA3282. The sequence continues at coordinate 7,388 of JAAUZY010000007.1, read as the reverse complement.
AATCCATGCTTTGACACTGCAACAGATATTATTGAGGTCAGATATCTGTCAAAGTCCCAAGTATCATCTTCCATAAAACTTCTGGAGCAGTGCGGCTATCTAAGAAAAGAGTATTCGGATTGCAACCGTAAGACAGCACATCTGAGGATATGTGAAGGGGCCATGGATATCATTCGCGATGGACAGGCGGCTCAGGAGAAATTTATTTCCATTATGCTGGATGGTTTTTCACAGGAGGAAATTGACAGCTTGAGACAGTATAATGACCAGATCCTACGTAATATTAGTGCATGTCTGAAAGGGAAGGAGACAGAATAATGTTTAAATTTGTTATTTGTTTTATCGCAGGAATCGGAGCCGGACTCGGAACGGGATTTGCCGGGATGAGTGCCGCAGCAGTAATCAGTCCTATGCTGATTACTTTTCTGGGGCTTCCGGCATATGAAGCAGTCGGAATTGCCCTTGCAAGTGATGTTCTCGCAAGCGCCATAAGCGCATACACCTATGGGAAGAATAAAAATCTTGATATCCGCAATGGTCTTGTAATGATGGTGACAGTTCTGCTGTTTACATTGGTGGGGAGTTTTGTCGCAAGCCGCGTTCCCAATACAACCATGGGCAGTTTCTCCGTATTCATGACACTGCTCCTCGGAATCAAATTCATCGTAAAACCTGTTATGACAACAAAGGAATCCATGCAGGCGGTCAGCGGCAAAAAGCGCATCATACAGTCAGTTGCCAGCGGAATAGTGGTCGGGTTCATCTGCGGTTTTGTGGGTGCGGGCGGCGGCATGATGATGCTCCTGCTCTTAACGAGCCTGTTAGGGTATGAATTAAAGACTGCCGTCGGGACAAGCGTGTTCATCATGGCTTTTACAGCCTTTACAGGTGCGGTCAGCCATTTTGCCATTGGCGGTATGCCGGATATATGGTGCCTGCTGTTCTGTGTGGCATCTACACTGCTTTGGGCGAGGATTGCAGCCAAATTCGCCAATAAAGCCAGTGCAGTGACATTAAACCGTGCGACCGGTGTTGTGCTTGCTGTTCTGGGGGTGGTTATTCTGGGAGTGAATTACTTGAGATAATGAAAAGTGCCATATAACCAACAGGCTGTCCACGCTGAATTGATATATTGTTGGTTATATGATATGATAAAAGCATTCTGGAATGTTTAAGGAGGGATATCATGGGTTTTATACCGGAAAAGAAATTAGGATTTGGATTGATGCGTCTGCCGCTAAGGGATAAATCTAACGCAGCGGATATAGACATAGAACAGGTTAAGCAGATGGTGGATCTGTTCATGGAAAGAGGATTTACCTATTTTGATACGGCATGGATGTATAACGGCTTTGCCAGCGAGAATGCAGCCAAAGAAGCGCTTGTGGACAGGTATCCGAGGGAGAGCTTCACTCTGGCGACGAAGCTCCACGCCGGCTTTATCGATTCCCCGGAGGACAGGGATAAGATATTTAATGCCCAGCTCGAAAAGACGGGTGCCGGATATTTTGACTATTATCTGCTTCATGGAATCGAAGCGAGTATGCTGCCCAAGTATGAGAAGCTGGATTGTTTTCAGTGGCTGTTAGATAAGAAGGATAAGGGAATGGTAAAGCACGCGGGCTTCTCATTTCATGACACGCCGGAATTGCTGGATGAGATATTGACAAAGCATCCGGAAATGGAGTTTGTGCAGCTCCAGATCAATTATCTGGATTGGGAGAGTCAGTGGGTACACTCCCGCGCCTGTTATGAAGTGGCAGTTAAGCACGGGAAACCGGTAATTATCATGGANCCGGTCAAAGGCGGAACGCTTGCAAGGATTCCGNAAGAGGCGGAAAAACTGTTTCTCGACTATGACAGTGAGAGATCCGTGCCGAGNTGGGCGATNCGTTTTGCNGCGAGCCTGCCGAATGTGATGGTCGTTCTGTCCGGCATGAGCAATCTCTCCCAAATGCAGGATAATTTGAGTTACATGGGGGANTTTNAACCTCTTTCAGAGGATGAGAAGGGNTTGTGNTTTCANGTGGCGGATATCATCAACAGCCAGATCGCGATACCATGTACNGGATGTTCNTATTGTACGGAAGGCTGTCCGAAGAAGATAGCGATTCCNCAGTATTTTTCNATCTACAANGAAGATATGCGNGAACATCTGGAGGAAAAAGGCTGGACGATCAATTTTACGAATTATGATGTGTTGACACATAAATTCGGCAAGGCAAGCGANTGNATCGCATGTGGNCAGTGNGANGGNGTCTGCCCNCAGCATTTGACGATTNTTGATTNCCTGAAGAGTGTTGCGGCACATTATGAAGGNCNGTAAAAGTANTATATTGCGGAGANATCAAGCGATGAAAGAGAACCATAATGCGCCTNGGCAAATCAAGANTCAGNGGNGGACGNGTACANAATCTGAAAAATATTGATGNGGATATCCCTTTGAATCAAATNGTGGGAATNGCGGGTGTTTCGGGNTCGGGCAAGTCTTCGCTNGCGCTTGGCATTTTATATGCGGANGGCTCAAGACGGTATTTGGAGTCGCTGTCAACCTATACGCGNAGACGTATGACGCAGGCAGAAAAAGCACAGGTAGACGAGGTNCTGTATGTNCCCGCNGCGTTGGCTCTNCGGCAGCGCCCGGGCGTTCCGGGAATACGCAGTACNTTCGGAACGGGGACGGAGCTGTTGAACAGTCTGCGCTTAATGTTTTCGCGNCTTGCCAGTCACCGCTGTCCGAACGGACACTATGNNGAGCCTTCNTTGAACGTTGCNGCNGAATTAGAGNTTGTCTGNCCCGTTTGCGGNGAACGTTTTTTTGCACCGGGCGCGGAAGAATTGGCTTTTAACAGNCAGGGGGCCTGCAAGCGCTGNGANGGNACGGGNATTGTTCGTATTGTAGATGAATCGACATTAGTTCCNGACGAGTCNTTGTCGATNGATGAAGGNGCGGTTGCACCGTGGCAGACACTNATGTGGTCGCTGATGAAGGATATAGCCCGTGAAATGGGTGTCAGAACGGACGTGCCGTTTAGAGAGCTNACCGNNGAAGAGCGGGATATCGTATTCCACGGTCCTGCGGTAAAGAAAAATATTATCTATCAGAACAAAACNAGCGGCGCTGCCGGNGACATGGANTTTACTTACTTCAACGCTATCTATACGGTAGAAAANGCTTTGTCTAAAGTGAAAGACGAAAAAGGCATGAAGAGGGTGGAAAAATTNCTTCGGCAGGANGTTTGTCCTGACTGCGGCGGAACAAGATTAAGNGATGCCGCCCGNGCACCCAGANTGCGCGGNNTTTCTCTTGCGGAAGTATGCACGATGACTCTGGCTGATTTGGTTGAATGGGTGGACGGNGTACCCGCTTCGCTTNCCGANGAAATGCGNCCTATGGCGGAGAGTATCTGNGAGTCTTTCCAAAGTGCCGCAAAAAGGTTGATGGATTTGGGGCTTTCCTACCTTACGNTGGATAGAGCNGCGTCNACGCTNTCTACGGGAGAAAGGCAGAGAATGCAGCTTGCGAGAGCTGTGCGAAACCGCACGACGGGNGTTCTGTATGTTCTTGACGAACCGTCAATNGGTNTGCATCCGTCGAATATGGAAGGGCTTACAGGCGTTATGCACGANCTGATTGCCGANGGAAATACCGTGATTTTAGTCGATCACGANACNCATATACTCTCCGAAGCAGATTGGCTTATTGAGCTTGGNCCCGAAGCNGGTGCCGGCGGAGGAAATATTATTGCACAAGGTACGCTTGAAGAAGTTGAGGCNAATGCAGATTCGCGNATCGGCGGCTTNCTTACGGGCAAGACGACGATTGATATCGGGGANCATATTNCNNNCGATAAAATGTTTGCACTTGGGACAATCCATTTGTCTACGGGAAATATACATACGGTAAAACCGCTNNAAATAGATTTTCCCAAAGGACGCNTGATAGCTGTAACNGGTGTNTCGGGNTCGGGAAAAACAACNGTTATTNTNGANAGNCTTATNCCTGCNTTGGAAGCANCATGCAAAGGTGAGAAACTGCCNGANCACGTGAAGTCCGTTTCCGCGNATGGAATTACTCAAATAAAGCTNATTGACTCTGCGCCTATCGGNATTAACGTGCGCTCAACNGTNGCGACTTANGCCAACGTNCACGACGATCTGCGCAAAGTTTACGCGAAAACAGCTGATGCAAAGGAACGGGGATATAAGGAAGGCAATTTCTCCTATAATACGGGNAAGCTNCGCTGTCCNACCTGCGACGGCACAGGNACGATAAGCCTTGACGTNCAGTTTTTACCGGANGTTGAGATTACNTGTCCCGATTGCGGAGGTTCCCGNTATGCAAAGGAAGCAAGCCTNATAAAGCGCATNCCTAANCATGGCGGACAGGCATATTCACTGCCNGAACTTATGGANATGAGNGTGGACGAAGCGCTGNNAGCNTGNGCNGATCTNCCGGTTGTCGAACGCAAGCTGCGGGTGCTGCATGACCTNGGACTCGGNTATCTGACATTAGGAGAGCAGACGCCGAGNTTGTCGGGTGGCGAGGCACAACGNCTTAAACTTGCAAGCGAGATGGGCAAGGGACAATCCGATACGGTATTTGTNTTTGANGAACCGACGATCGGNCTGCATCCGTCAGANGTGGAAACNCTGCTTAACGTGTTTAAGCGGCTGATTGAAAACGGAGCAACCGTTATCGTTATAGAACACGANCTCGATGTGATAAAGAATGCCGANTATATAATNGATATGGGGCCGGGCGGNGGTGTACACGGCGGACGGATTATTGCAAAGGGANCACCGCAGGAAATATGNGATTGNNAAGANAGCCTTACGGGGAAATANTTGAAGNTGCCGAAAAGATAATAAGACACAAAAATAGCCGCTCATAGTTTGCGGCTATTTTTACAACTAAATAAATNATCNNTATTTATTATTTCATNTTTCAATTAGCTAAAAGAAACAAAAAACCTCTGTTGTGCCGCCTGCTCGTTTTCCTGNGATATTNTCATNGCGTTAANGTAAGCGTTATTNTCTGCATTAGCNTGNNCGGCGTTCGTTGCTCCGGNCACATTACCTNCNGCTGATTTCATNGCATTATTTGCTTCGCCAAGNACAGAGAATTGGAACNTGGTTGCNCTTTCTTCTCNTTGTTCCATCTTTTCGAGTTCGGCCTGTTTCTTTTCTGTATCTGCACCNCGCAGCTCATCCAGCTTTATTTCGCCTTTTAAAATAGCAATGCCGTCTCTGGTTCTGGCTACGATCGATCCCTGACGGTTTGCCTGCTGTACNGAAGAATCTGCGGATACCATNGCGCGCATGTCCTTGTGGTTCAGACCGGTATCTGTAACCGTATCACTGACCGTGGGTTTTGCCNCAGTTTCATCAGNGCTTTCTTCTTNGGTTTCAGCAGTCTGTGNTTTTTCTGTACTTACGCCTTGGTTCTCATTCGGATTCGTTTCTTCCGTNAANATAACAACGCCATCGCTGTTTCTGGCTATAACAGTTCCTTGNGACTCTGACTGTTGTCCNTCNAGCGGTAGTTTCTTTTNGTCTTCCTGATCTGAGGAATCCTTCGTTTCCTGTANTTTGTCTTCTGTGGCTTNCTCTTTGGTCGGATTCTGATCTTCCCGCAGCTNNGNNAGCATGATCTCTCTTTTCTGTGACCTGCTGAGNTCTTCCTGATGCTGNTTCAGNTCTGTGTTNAGATCNGATATTTCTTTCTGAAGTTTCTTTCGNTCATCNGTTTTTTCATTAACAGAAAGATCTTCNTTTGAAGATAACTTCTGCATCTGCTGCTTAGCGTCTGTAATTTCATTTTGGATATTTTTGATTTTCGGATCTGTTGAAGCTGNCGTAATCGTCTGNANGNCNGACATNCTGTTCGTTGATGTTACACTGCCGATTCCCATAGCATAACCCCCCTCNCTCTGCCAAAGGATGTTCTCAGACAACATATAATTTAATGTGTATTTTCGCTNTGTAGCTATACTTATTTATATTCTACTATTTTTCATAGGTAAGAGGCAAGAGTATTTTACAATTTTTTATGATAAATTACATTGATTTTAAAACTTTTTTTTCAGTAATTATTTTAATATATGGATTGGTATGTTTATTTATGTGGGCTGGGTGATAGTAGAGATTTTTTTACTTTTTCCGAAGGATGTTAAGCAGTTATTGGTAGTGGCTTTAAAATGATATGGCGGAAGAATGTCTACAGATATTTCAACAGGAAAAAGAATGTTGTAAAACAGCTGGTTCCGGAATTGTAGAGCAAATGGAGAAATACTGGGTGCAGCCCGATGAGTAACAGGTAGGATTATGATTAAATTGCGTGTAATGGAAACTCCCAATGTAAGGTATGTAAGTGGTTTACGTTGGGAGTTAATTTTTTATTCAAATTGAATATTATGCTGGTTAAGCAGATTTTTCAGGTAGTTAATCTGGGCAACTAACTGCTCAACAGAAGAAGACAATTCCTCATTTGAAGAAGACAACTGCTCATTGGACGAAGACAGTTGCTCAATTTTATCGTTTAATGTATCGAGTAGAGTTGCATAATGAGTTGTGTAATAGCTTTCCGCTTCTATTCTTGCACGTTTCATCATCTCTTCAAACATAGGTGATCTTCCTTTCGTATTTGAATTGGCATTAGTAAGCTGGTTCATATATCGGATATAGATATCCTGCTCCTGATGGTGTTGGTAATCGTCAACGAGCCGTTTGATCAGTCTCGCATTATCCAGATGATCAGTCAGGCAATACAGGTATAGATTCTCCTCCGGACAGAGCTCTTTTGTGACGATAATCTGAATATTAAAAGTCTCATTAATGATATGATAAACCCCGTTGGAGAATTTTTCAACGATTATTTTTCTGTCTTTTTGTAAATGTTTCATTAATCTCTTGGGATAATGAAAACTAAGGAAAGACAGGCTGACATCCAGCGCAGTATATTGGTTTCTCTTTCCAGTCTGATTAATGAAAAGACCTGCATACCCTATAGTTTTGTAGTAGGAATCTGTACTGATACAGGAACCGATTCCTTTTATTTCAAACAGGTTATAGGTTTTAAAGATATAAGCAATATTTTTAGGAATGATCTCTGTGCACAATTTCTTGACGATAAGCATATCAATACGGTAATTGTTTTTGCCGAGAATATATTCAGATAAGAATTGCAGCAGATGGGCATATTCCTGCAGGTCAATCTGTACAGCGCAGACTGCCGCCTCATGCCAGTTGGTGTTACGTTTTTTAAGAGGTGCTGTTTTTGACGGAACAGTAGAGTCGGTTTGTTGAAGTGCCACGAGAACATTCCTTTCGTAGATTACACAGAATAGTGTTTATGACCGCATGTGTTGAGATACCGTTCGGTATCG
>JAAUZY010000006.1 GCA_014804355.1 Lachnospiraceae bacterium | reverse complement strand
TCACTTAAAAAACCGTTTAAATAATTTATCAGGTCATTATCATTCAGGTATTTGGAATATATTTTTTGTTCTTTATTGATGATATATGAGACATAATCATTCATCATCTTTATTGTTTGGCCGGCAGACTCTTCATAACTTTTAATGATTGCATCTGATGCACGCTGGTAAGAGATTATCCCTAACATCACAATGAACACAATCGGTACCATGAATCCGATCATAAGCTTTGTTGTCAGCCGCCTGCTCCACTTTAGTCCTTTGGTTTTATCAACTGTTCTCTTATTAATTTTCACGCTTGATCTCCTACCTCTTTACAAGAAACATACAGTTTACCGGTGAAACCGTTACACTGCCATGGGCTTCTCCAAGGCCTTCGGTTCCGGCCTTGTTACCCGACACATGAATCTCCCAATTCCCTTCCGGAAGGAAAATCTCTTTCTCTTCCGCATCCGGATTAAAGATCATGCATAAGTGCTTAGCAGATTCTCCTTCTATTCCTTCACAGTCAATCAGACAAATGACTGCCTCGCCTTTTTGAATATCATAAAAAGTAAATCTGTCACGTATTTCTCTGATATCCCCTATCCGTAATGACGGATGATTTTTCCGAAAAGCAATCAATCCTTTGTAATAGTCCCTCATTTCGCGACAGTCTGCACTTTGTAAACAATCCCATGCAATCGCATTAATATCATCCCCTGCATCATAGCTGTTGGAATTCAACGTTCCGTCCGCATTTACTTTTCTTCGTATCAGTTCCTCTCCAGCCTGAATAAACGGAATGCCCGCCGCAGCAAATACAATTCCCGCTGCCAGTCTGTTATAGCAAAGCAGCGCCGCCCTGTCTGCTGTCGGTTCAGCTGCCTGCAGCTTGTCATATAATGTCAAATCATCGTGGCAGCTTGCATAATTCACTACCTGCTCCGGTGAAGAAGCCCAGTACGGTATTCCCATCAAGTTACTTTTCAAACCGTCAGCTCTTCCGGTTCCGCCGTTCACATAGCCTTTTTCTCCTGTATCGGAATTCCTTCCTCTGAGTAAATTTCTAACGGTATCATTAAAATATGCAAAATCCGGTGTCAGATAGGAGTTTTTCTGGGTTGCCATTTTAACCCCTGCTTTTGTCACATTCGTCGGCATTGCCCAGCCCTCTCCGTAAAACAGAACTTCCGGTCTTACCACATGGACACGTTCCACGATTTCATTGATCGTCTCGATATCCAAAAGTCCGACCAGATCAAACCGAAATCCGTCTATGTGATATTCCCCAGCCCAATATAAAACGTTCTGCACAATATATTCCCTAACCATGGAACGCTCGCTTGCAGTATCATTTCCGCAGATCGACCCGTTGCTGTAAACACCATCACTGTCGATCCGTGAAAAATATCCCGGAACAATATTGTTAAAGCAGAACTTCTCCGCATTGTGAACATGGTTAAACACCACATCCATGATCACGCCGATCCCTTTTTGATGAAATGCGGCAATCATTTCCTTCGCCTCACGGATTCGCGTCTCCCCATGATAAGGATCTGTTGCATAGGACCCTTCCGGAACAAAGAAGTTCTCCGGATCATACCCCCAGTTGTACTCTCCCTCCTGTGACTCATCGACGCTTGCATAGTCAAAAAAGGGCAGCAAATGAATATGCGTCACTCCCAGATCCGCGATATAATCAAGTCCGGTAATGTCTCCGCTGCCGTTTACGGTTTCCTCTTCCGTCAAACCCAGAAACTTTCCTTTATTCTTTATTCCTGACTCTTTATGTACTGTCAGATCCCTGATATGCGCTTCATAAATAACCGCATCTGTTGCGTTCCGATTCTGAAAAGGGCTTTTGTCCATATCCCATCCCTTCGGATCGGTGGAAGACAGATCAACAACCATCGCACGCTCTCCGTTTACACCGACTGCTTTTGCATATGGATCGCAGGCTTCCTGTTCCTCACCATCAACCAAGACTGAATAGGTGTAAAATGTGCCGTGTAAATCACCGTTTTTTATGACCGTCCAGACTCCGTTTTGATACGGTCTCATTGCAATGCGCTCTATCGGTTCTTTTTCACTAATCAATCCATTTGAATATAAATTCACATATACTTCTTCTGCAGTCGGCGCCCAGACGCGGAATGTTGTTTTATCCCTCGTCCATTCCGCTCCCAGATTCCCTTCCGGATATGTATATAATGCTTCAAATTCTTCCGAAGAGTACCATGCTCCCAGTTTGCTTTTTTCGATCGTCTTCATATTTATACCCATACCTTTCTCTTAGCGTCATTTCCACGTTATTGCACAAATCCCACAATTAAAATTTCGATTTTTCAGTCTTTACAACTCTGTTATGCTCTTTACTCGATGTATACGCACATACGGCCTATCACATAAAATGTATAGACCGTATCTCTATGCCACATTATAACTCTATTATCCTTTTGATGCCCCGCTTGCAATTCCCTCAACATAATACCTCTGCAGGCAGATGAAGAGAATAGATATCGGTATGGATACCAATACACATCCCGCCGCAAACTGCGTAAAATACTCTGTGATAAACTCACGCTCAAGCATCTTGGCCAATCCCAGCGCAACCGTATAATTATTATAGTTATCTCCCATGATTACACTGGAAAAAATGTAATCCATCCATGGTGCCAGGAAAGAGGTAAGCACCGTGTACACCGCGATCGGCTTCGACAGCGGCAGCACAATCTTAGTAAACACCTGCAGCTTCGTCGCTCCTTCCAGAAAAGCTGCTTCCTCAATCCCTTTCGGAATCGTATCAAAGAAGCCTTTTGCCACGAAAAATCCTGCACCGGAACCCCCGGAATACACAAGGATCAACGCCAACAGGGACTGACTGATTCCGATACCCTTCAAAATATAGTAAACTGCAATCATTGACATAAATCCCGGAAACATACCCAGTATCATCGCTATATTCATCATGGGTTTTCTCATTTTAAAACGCAGCCTTGACATTACAAAAGATACCGATAGCACAAAAACCGTTGATATCAGGCAGGAGCATACAGCGACCAAAAAGGTATTGCTAAACCATTTCATAAAGTAAAACTGTGTGTTCTCCGTAAGCAGCCGCACGTAATTATTCGTCGTGTACCCCTTCGGGAAGAAATAGGACGTGTAAGAACCTCGTTCTTCACGAAAGGATGCCAGAACAACCCAAAAAATCGGAAATACCCAGATAATTGACAGTATCGACAATCCTGTATATGATAAAACAACTTTTATTTTTTTCTTGATTTTCCCATATCCTGACACTTTCATCATTGAAATCCCTCCTCATTATTGTAGGACGGCGTCTGTCTATATGTAAGAAGAGAAATGACAGCCGAAATAATAAACACCAGAATACCTATAACAGATGCATAACTATAGTCCTTACTTCCCGTGGTCAGTTTGTACAGCCATGTCACCAACAGATCCGTCTTTCCTGCCTGATAATATTCAAGCGTACTCGGACCGCCGCCGGTCAACAGGAAAATCACATTAAAGTTATTTACATTCCCGATAAACTGTGTGATCAGAGACGGTGTCATCACAAACATTATATACGGAAGTGTTATCTTCCTGAAAATTGTCGCCGCGTTCGCCCCGTCGATCTGCGCCGCCTCATACAGTTCAGTCGGTATGTTCATCAGGATACCTGTCGATATCAACATTGTGTACGGCGCACCCAGCCAAAGATTGATGACAATGACAGTCACTCTCGCCCACGTCGCATTTGTTAAAAAAGGAAGGCTTCCGTCAATTACGCCCGTATTTCTTAACAGCACATTCAATGCGCCCTCCGGCTGCAACATCGTCTTCATGACAAGTAACGAAACAAACTGCGGTACAGCAACCGAAAAAACAAACATTGTTCTCCAGAATTTCTTTCCCTTCACTATTTTGGAATTGATCCACAACGCCAAAATAATTCCGGCCAAAAAACATGTAACCGTCGCTACGACCGCCCAGATAAGCGTCCATCCAAGGATCGGCCAGAAACTCGCTCCCAACGGACTGTCACTGCGTAACAGTGTCGTAAAGTTCTGGAACCCTACCCAATCAAAAAGTTTTCCGGGAGGCTGGTGTGTGCTGTCATAGTTGGTAAAAGCCACCAGGATCATATAGATCAACGGCAGCACCGTAAATATAAATATCCCCATAACCGGCAAAAGCAGCAGTGTGATATGCGCTTTCTTATCCATCAGTATACCGATCTCATCGCGCAGCTGTGGTACTTTCTGTCCCTTCTCCACCATCTTCTGCGTATCGTATGCCGACCTGATATTCATCCGCCAGATCACTACAAAACATACGATTATGATCAAACTGATAATTCCGTAAAGCAAAAGAAGCATGGAATTATCGCCGGCTGTCATGACTTCTATACCTTTTCTCTCATCAAACACCCATCCCTGCTCCACAGTTCCGAGTGTTATAAATCCTCTGACAGCCTCTACTCCCAACGTAACCATATAAAATATAAAGCCAATTTCCAATAACAGAAAAACCAAACCTTTCACGATCTGACCGCGAAACAAGTTTCCTGCCCCAAATATAATAAATGCTAATCTGGTAAAAATATCTCCATGCAGTAACGCTTGCGGATATAACGAAAAGTGTTTGCGGACTGCCTGACTAATTTTCCCCATGTTACCTCCTCCATTCATAACTATGTATATCTATGGAAAGAGGATTCTGCCCGAAGGCAGAATCCGTAATTACCAACAATCTGCTACCCTATTGTAGCTAAGATACTCTGTACCAATACATCAAGTACATCCTGCATGTTACTTTCTGAAACCGCTCCCGCGATACAATCCTGCCCGAACGCCTCCATCGGTGACCAGAAATTCGCGATCTGCGGAATGGATGACTGCACGGTAGACGCCAGCTCTGTCTGTGCTGCCAAAGTAGCAACCGCCGGACTTGCCGCCAATAAATCTTTATTTCCTACCAGGTTCTTGTTAACCGGTGTGGAATTTCTTTCTGTAAATCTTAACTCCTGAATCTTTTCACTTGTCAGATAATTTGCAAGAAGCATTGCTTCCAACGGGTACTGGGTCTGTGCGTTCACACCATAAATGTTAAAGTTAACGATCGGACTTGGCTGTACAACAGAACCATCGCTATATGTAACTGTCGGGAATGTAGTTACTCCAAAATCCTCACCCAGAGATTCCGCAATCGCTGTTGCGTTCCATGTTCCGGTGATTGTCGCACCCAGTGTACGATCTGCAAAACCGCTTAACAGTAAGGTATCATCATAATTTCCCACTTTAGGATTCTGTGTCAGACCAAGTATATAATTACCTGCCAGAACACCGCCTTCGTTGTTAAAGGAACATTCTGTCGGATCCTGTCCATCCGGGCCGAACAGAGTGCAGCCTGCGCCAAAGAAGAATGATGCCATATACCAACCGTTATCCAAGTCCATTGCAAAGTTTGTTGCATTTCCTAAATCCTTTTCCAGCATTGTATCCAGACTCTTTACTTCATCTTCGGTATACATGCTCTTATCATAGTACATAAAGTAAGAATTTGAAGTGCTCGGATATCCATATAAATCTGCTCCGATACAGGCTGCTGCCACTGCATTTTCAATGTTATCCGCTTCCACAGTTGCTCTGTCTGTCGTGATCCTGTACAATGTGCCTGCATCTACAAGTGATGCCAACTGGTCGGAAGCAAATTCAAATACATCAGCCGCTGCTGCCGGATCTTTCAGCACCTCGTCCTTTGCATCGGCAGAACTGATAACCGCCGTCTCAATCGTCCAGCCCGCTGCCTCCGGGTGATCCTCTTTAAACATTCCGATCGCTTCCTGCAGATAATTCTGGTCGTCCTGTGAGCCCCACAATTTAAGCACAGCATCTGTTGCATATAAAGACTCGTCCTCTGTTCCTTCCGACTGCTCTGTCTCCTGTGTTGTCTGTTCTGTCTGCACAGATCCTGCTCCTTCTGTGTTTGTTGTCTGCGTTGTGCTTGTTCCCTGCCCCGACTGTCCACAGCCTGTCATACTGGCTACTAAAGCGGTGGATAATAAAACACTGATTAACTTTTTCTTCATAACTTTGATTTCCTCCGTTTTTAAAAAATATTTGTTGTTTGGTTATCTTTGACAGGCTCATTATAGGTCTTTCCTCTGTCTTTCCTCTATCAACTTTTAAACTTGCGATAGCAAAAAATATACCATGTGTCAGTACACCAGCATAGAGGCACTGATCGCATCAAGCGTAATTGCTCCGCTAACGCTTTCAATCACATTAGTCCCTGCCTGCTCCCCATTTACGTACACATTCCATACCCCTGCCGGCAAATCTATTTCTACCGGATATTTATTGGGATTAAATGCGATCAATATCTTATCCGAAACTTCTCCTTCTATATCCGTACCGTCAAACATGTATGCAACAACGTTCTGAGGAAGGTCGTCTATGTATTGTATAGTCTCTGTTATCTCATCGGCGGTATTCATTCTCAGTGCTTTATGTGCTTTTCTAAACGCAATGAGCCCCTGATAATACTCTTTTACGTTCTTTATTTCCTCCTTAGATAAACTGCCCCACTTGATACTGTTCACATCATCCGGCGATTCATAGCTGTCATACACTGTCTTTCCATTCTCGTCCACCTTTGTCCGCAGTAATTCGTCTCCGGCATGTATGAAACTGATTCCCTGTGAGGATAAAATAATTGCTGATGCCAGATTATTCTGCTTAATCTGTTCTTCATATGTTCCGTCTGCACAGGCCCTGACTTTATCCCATAATGTCGCGTCATCATGACAGCTCACATAATTGATAATCTGCTGCGGATTATTGCTCCACCCTGCGTCTGCCCTGATACTGCGTTTGATCTGCTCCGCATTATCCGCACCCGTAATATATCCCGCGGTATTATCATTTGCATTTCCTTTAATGCCGGAACGGATCCTGTCATCAAAATAACCGAATCCTTCCGTTTGTGCCGCACTTGTCTGTACTGCAAATTTGGTGCCATGTTTCGTTGCAATTGTTGACATATTCCAGCCTTCCCCATATAAAATAATCGAAGGATCAATTTCATGCACTCTTCTCACAATTTCATTGACGGTTTCTACATCCAAAATACCTGCCAGATCAAACCGGAATCCGTCCACATGGTACTCTTCAATCCAATAAACAACAGAATCAACGATATATTTACGCACCATGCTTCTCTCAGATGCCGTATCATTGCCGCACAGAGAACCGTTTGAATATTCTCCTCTTGAATTAATGCGCGTAAAATAATCCGGTACGATCTGATTAAAGCAGTATTCCGATGCATCATATACATGGTTGTAGACCACATCCATAACAACACTCATTCCGTTATTATGCAGTGCCTGTATCATTTGCTTTGTTTCCCTGATCCTTACTTCACCATTGTAAGGGTCTGATGCGTATGCACCCTCCGGAACATTAAAGTTTTTTGTTGCATATCCCCAGTTATAGGAAGGATTCTGCTCATCCACATACCCAAAATCCTGTATAGGCATTATCTGTACATGTGTTACACCAAGGGATTTCAGATAATCAATTCCCGTAACCTCATCGTCTGCATTTTTTGTTCCGGCCTCCGTAAATGCCAGATACTTTCCACGATTTTGTTCTGAGACACCCGAACTGCTGTCTATTGAAAAATCCCTTACTCCCAATTCATAGACAATGGCATCGGTTAAATCCGCTCCTTTATTCGGATTGACATCTGTTTCCCATCCTTCCGGATTTGTAGCCGCCAGATCTATAACCATTGCCCTGTCACCATTGACACCTGTTGCACGCGCATAGGGATCGCAGGTTTCAACCTCTTCATGATTCACTTTTACTTTGTAAGTATAATAGACACCGTTTTGGTCTCCTTGTTTTTCTAATGTCCATATTCCTGCAGTGCTTTTTATCATTTCTGTTTCTTCTGCCCTGTCATCCGCACCGCCTGTACCATTTTCATAAAAGCATACTGATACGGAATCCGCTGTCGGAGCCCATACTTTAAATACTGTTTTTTCCCGCGTCCAATTTGCCCCTAAGTCATTACCTGTATAAGTGTATTCTGCTTCAAATTCTTCCGTAGAATAAATATTGGGCATATCGACTACATAGCTTGCGTCTTTATATACCAGACTGTAGCTTTGGATCGGCATCAACGGCTCTTCCAGATAAATTGTGTACTGGTTTTCCTCATTTATAACAGAATCAACTGCCACTTCGCCGCCTACGGTACTGCATACTTTCACTTCATTAAAACTGCTTATAGTATCAAATGTCTTAACTTCTATTTCATACTCACCGTCATAAACAGCCTCTATGAGCTTGACCCCTTGAACGGTATCTTTTCCTTTTACAATCTCCGCCTCTTCTTCTCCCTGGGTGAGATATATGTCTATTGTTCCACCGGTTATTTCTGATAGATCTATACTCCGGTCAACGGCTACGTCTTTCTCCCACGCTTCCGTATGTATGATATATCCGACTGTTGCGACTTTATTGTCTACGGTCACATAGGAATATGCTCCTGCTTCGTCGGATTTCGTAAAAAAATAGTCTTTCCCCTCTTTGCTATCTTCCCAGATCCACAAGTTCCATTTATCATATTCGGCATCGCTGCGTGAGTAGTGAAACTGCAGCGTGATTTTGCTGTCGAGTACACTGCTTTTCGCATTGTGCTTCATCCATAGGCCACAGCAGATCATTACGAGAGTGGTAAACAATATCAAGCCTGTTATATATTTTATGCTGAATATGCTTTTCATTGTCGGGCTCATATGCTCGTCTCCTTTTTTAATTTTATATAATTGAGTTATGGACTATCTTACATAAAAATTGTTTTTTCTGTTATGAAAAAAAATACTTGTTATGTTCAGAATTAAACATTTTATATGTTAAATCAGACAAAAAAATAGAGCAAAACCCGTCCTTTTTCGGCCCGACTTTTGCTCATAATCAACTCTTTTTACTCACCAGCACCAATGCTATATTACACAAATAACACAAACATAGCATTACGCCTCATCGCTTTTCCCTGTTTATCCATAAATACACCCACAATCCGGTATCTCTTCTTCACGATAATTTACTTTTTTCTTCACCGTACTCTCTGCATTCCCTACTATACTGCCATCTGTATCTTTTCTCACAAGCTGACAGACACATTCTGTATGCACACTATGCCCAAACTGATCCACAGCCCGCACTCTCTTCAACTCATACCCGCCTTCACACAGTACTTTCACATCTCTCGCCAGTGTCGCCGAGTCGCAGCTCACATACACGATTCTATCCGGTTTCATCGCAAGCATTGTCTCCAGACACTTCTCGTCACATCCCTTACGCGGCGGATCTACCACGATCACGTCGGGATGCCGCATCTGCTCGTCCGTTAATCCTATTTCCTTGCCGGTTCCCTCTCCCGACACACCATCCGTATTCAATTTCCCCTCATAAAATGCCGGCAGTATTTCTTCCGCCTTTCCAACAAAGAACTGCACGTTACTGATCCCATTATCGCGGGCATTCTCTCCGGCATCCGCAAGCGCCTCTGGAACTACTTCCACGCCGTACACCTGCTTTGCCTTCTTCGCCATAAAGAGGGATATCGTTCCGATTCCGCAGTACAAGTCCCAGACGGTCTCTTTCCCTGTCAATCCGGCATAATCCAGTGCGAGAGCATACAATTTCTCTGTCTGCACGGGATTGACCTGATAGAAGGACAATGGAGAAATCGCAAAAGATATTCCACCCAAAGTATCATGAATCCGATCCTGCCCCCAGATCACTCGAATTTCCTTCCCCATAATTACGTTTGTCTTCTCGGTGTTGATGCTGACAGAGATACTTGTCATTCTTCTTTCACCATACGAGAATCTAAGCCCTGTCAACCTCTCAACCAGCCTCTCCTCTGCCGGCAGCTTCCTCCCGTTAATCACAATACACACCATGATTTCCCCCGACTGAAATCCCGTCCGGATCAGCACATGGCGCACCAGCCCGATGCCCTCTGCCTCACGATATGCAGTTACATGTTTTTCCCGCATATAGTCTAAAACCGCCTCAAGAATGGCCTGATTCTCAGTCGCACCTAACGCGCAGTCAGTATTTGCTATAATGTCATGTGTCCTGCCCGCATAGAAACCGGTGACAAGATTACCGTCCTTATCATATCCTACCGGATACTGCGCCTTATTGCGGTAGTGCCACGGCTCCTCCATGCCGACGATCGGTTCCGTCACAGCATCCACCAGCTCCGGCGCAAATCCGCCGATGCGGATCAGATTTCCCCGTACCTTATCCTGTTTATAGATTAACTGCCGGTCATAGCTCATAGCCTGAATCTGACAGCCACCGCACTGTCTGTGGAATCTGCACTTTGGTTCCACACGAAAAGAAGAAGGCGTTACCACCTTCTCTACTCTCGCATAACCATAATTCTTCTTACATTTGGTGATCCTCGCCTCCACCACATCACCGATAACCGCATCTTTTACGAAAAGCGTATATCCTTCCGCCTTGCCGATTCCTTCACCGTCATTACCGATATCCTCTATCGTGACCGTGACAATATCATTTTTCTGATACTTTCCGTAATCCATAGGTCGTCATACCTCTTTCGCTATCCTACTCTACCTTCGTCCCTCTCACATTAGACTCAAACAGCCTGTTATATCCAAGCCACCCCGTCTCATTCGTACTTTCCAGAAGTTCCGTGAAGGTCTCCATCTTCGCATCGGTATTATCCGCAAAGGTCAGCGCGATCGCTTCCACAATAGCAGGTTTCTTGGGTGATCCGAACTCATACTCCCCGTGATGTGCCAGAATGCAGTGTTTCAGTTCCCCTGCAAGCAACGCCGGGAATCCGTCTATCATCCTGATCTTCTCCCCGATCATCTCACTGCCGATTACAATATGCCCGAGAAACTGTCCGTCGTCCGTATAATCATTCTGCGGGAAAAGAGACAACTCTTTCGTCTTGCCGATATCATGACAGATCGCCGCCGTCAGCAGAAGATCTCTGTTCAAAACGGCATATTGACTGCTGAAATAATCGCACAGCCTCGCCACTGCAAGCGTGTGCTGCAGCAGTCCGCCCACAAAACCATGGTGCACCGTCTTCGCCGCAGAAGATTGTTTAAATACCTTCACAAATGCCTCATCTTCCACGAAAAAAGCCTGCAGCAATTTCTTCAGATAAGGATTCCCGATGCTGTCGATCAGCGCAAGCAGCTCTTTCATCATATCCTCGATCGGATATTTGCTTACAGGAAGATAATCTGCGGGATCATATTCACCCTCATTGCACTTGCGGATGCGTTTCACATTAACCTGATTGGCTCCTTGAAAGCTGGTTACATCCCCATACACTTCTATGTAATCTAATGTATCGAAATCCTCGATTCCTGCATTATTAGGATCCCATATTTTAGCATCCACGGTTCCTGTCTTATCCTGCAGGATCACGTTGTCATATGGTTTGCCGTTCTTCGTAACCGCGGACTGCTTATGTTTGCACAGATAGATATCAAATACTCTGTCGCCCTCTTTATAATCCTTAATATACTTCATCCTATCCTCATTTCTACGCATAATTTTTATTCTATCGAAGCGCCTCATAATACAGGCTTGTGTCAAATGCGCGCAGACACAACCTATGCGGAGTCTCCGATTGCCGATGGCATAAGCCCACCCCGGCATAACTGTACAGCCTATCTCGTTCCCAATGTTACTGTTGCGTTCATCTCTCGTCCCTGCCGCATCAGCATGAAAGTCAGCGTATCCTCCGGATTGGCATTATACAGAACCGTAAGCAGGTCGTTATAAGTGTTTACCGGTGTCTCATTGATCTGCACCACCACGTCACCGCTCTGAATCCCTGCTGCCATTGCGGGAGAATCCATCTCGATCCCTTTAATATACGCGCCCTGCGGGATATTCAGTTCCTCGCTTGCCTCTTTCGGCACATCAGTACCACGGATACCAAGATAAGCTCTTTCCTTATCATTGGACATCTTCTCGATCGTTCTCTTCAACTCGGATATGCCGTATGCAGTCAACAGATTTCCCATATCGTTGCTTGTGTTGACATTGTCAATAATGCCGATGACCATCCCTTTCAGATTGACGAGCACCCCCGTCGCATTACGGCTGGCATATATATCCGTTGTAATCGTCTTATATGCGGAATCGGGCTGATCCAGCACTGTTCCCGCGGAAGTCACTACACCGTAACAGACCGACCCGCTTGTCCCCATCGGACTGCCCAGCGCCATGACAGGCGTACCAAGAAGATTGCTGTTATTGGAACTGCCCAGATTCGCAATGTCTATAACGTCCATCGTCTCTTCCTCTATGCTCATAAGCGGCACCGAGAGGACTGCCAGCCCCGTGGTGACATCTTTCTGTACAAGTTCCGCATTGACTTTCGCCTGATCGCAGAATGTCACGATAATACTATCCACATTATTCAGCGTTCCGCCGCTGACTAAGATCAAAATAGACTTACCGTTATTCGCTACAATAATTCCCGAAGCAGAAGCCTCGTTTTCATAAATGTCATTGAACCAGTCAACGTCCGACACGACCCCGGTTACGGTCACAATGGACCGTCCTGCCATCTGTGCCAGCTCCGCCAATTCCCCGTACAGCGCCTGATAATCTTCCATTCCAAACTGTACCTGTGACAGCAGTTTTTCGATCTGCTCATCTTCCAGCTCCGCCTGCACGATCTCTACCTCAGGCTCTTTCTCTTCCTCCACCAGCATATCCTCAGGCTTCATTTCTTCCGTCGCCGTCTCTTCCGGAAACTGCACTTCCTCTGCTTCCTCTTCCGGGTACAGACGATTGCTGATAACAGGCTCAAGTACCAGGAATGTCACACATGCCACCAGACCGAAAACAACTGCCATCACTACCGTGATCACGGTTCTTCTGATCAGCTTCTTCTTGTTGACCGGCTTCTGTTTTATCGTTTCACGCAGAAAATCCGGCTGTACAGGCGGCGTATATTCTGCCTGTTCCTTGGCCGCGCCCTGCTCTATGCCGCTTTGTTCTTTATCCTGCTCTCCCATCGACCTGATTCCTCTTACTCATGAACAGTAGTAACTTTTGCACTGCTCTTTCAGTATATCTTTTTTCCGCTTTCTTGTAAAGAATTGAAGCAAAGGCGTCAATAATTAGAAACTTGCACAATACAAGACTTTGTTATCAATGATCCATATAGAAATCCTAACCTACTATATCTTGAAATATCATTTCTCTTATCAAATTCTTGTCTTTCTTTTTTCTACACTATATTTTTCACAAAAACTTGCCCTTTCTTCTCAATCTGTGATATACATATATCATATTAAATCTATTATTCTATTTTATCTTATATTACCGGCGTTCCCATATCTGTCGGACATCTTAAAGAAAGGCATTTCTATGAATCGCACAAACGACACTTCAGCGCTCCTTTCATCGGTCAACACACTATACAAACATCATGTTAACTGGCACGAGGCAGTCACATGCGCTATAGAGATCGAGCTTCGCGACTACGCCAAACTGTTGCAGTTTCTAACTGAATACAAACTGGGCAAGAATTACTACCGTATCGATCTTCTTATTGTTAAGAAATTGTCCGGTCAGGTTATACCCAAAAACATTGCGTGTATTTTCAAGACTTACAACCTCGTTGAATGCAAGGGCATTCATTCCTCCCTAACGGTCAATGCCTATTATAAAACTATTGGCTATGCCGGACTTCTGATTGACCAACTTAATAACACCCATCCGGAACAATATACTTCACTGGATATCAGCTTAACCTTCCTGACTTTCCACTACCCACGAAAACTAATTAATCATTTGACGGAAGAGCGGCAATTAATAGTTGAAAAAACCTCCGAAGGGATATATCATATCAGTATAGAGATATTTGATGTACAGATTATCGTTACCAATAAATTACCGCCAGAGGAAAACCTCTATCTGCGGTGCTTGACTAATAACCTGACAGACACTGATCTCGCCAATCGACTTGTCAATGACTATGCCAGACATTGTGACAGAGATATCTACATAAAATACTTAAACCAACTGATTACAGCCAATCTTAAAACGGAAGGAGGATCACTTATGGTATGTGAAGGACTTTTAAATCTATTTGGAACAAGTTCAGAGGAGATCATTGCCAAAGCAAAGAAAGAATCTGCTGATTATTATCAACCCAGAATCGACGAACTGTCCGCTTCAATCGCACAGCTGTCTTCGCAAAATAATTATTTAAAGGAGCTTTTAAAACAACACAATATTTCCTTTGAATAGCATGAACAGATCCACGGGAAGCCTTGAACATGTGATTGTCATTGCTCTCCCGTGGATCACTAATATACTATATCCAAAGAATACTCGATAGACGGTTCAATACATTATCCGTTATCCAACAAACTTTTCTTTTTATTATCATTCAGTCGCCAAATAATCCAATTTATAAAAATCGGAGACTCTTTCATGTTCTCCTTTTATATTATTGTATTCTACGCAGAAATAATCATCTACGACCTGTGAATATTTTCCTCCGCCAATATCATAGCATTCATAATCTTTGTCATAATATTTGCCCCAAGACGCAATTATTGGAACCTCCCGTTTTGTATCCATCAAATACATATAATACGGAGACATCGGAATACCTGCCGCGTCCAACAAAGTAGGCGCGACATAATGCATACTCATATAACCTAAATCCATATTCTCCAATTCATAATTTGACCAGATATATAAAGGTGTCGCACCTAACAACATGTTTCTTTCAGCCTCTGAATACTCCGGGGTTGCTATTGATGCGGCAAAGCTTGGTGCATGGTCTCCCAACATACAAACAACTACTTTTCTGTCCGTAATTGTTTTGAAATATTCTATGAAATCACTGAATGCCTCGTCAGAATGAGATATGCTCGTTAAATATTCATTAATAATATCTGTTTCTCCAACATCACCTTCTGTCACATGAATTGTATCAAACTCTTCCGAACCCATATCCCAGCCGCCATGATTTTGAATCGTCAAACAATACACAAACCGAGGGCGATCTCCCATCTCCGTATACCACTTCTTAATATTTTCATATACGCTATAATCGCTTTTATACATTCTGCCGTCATAGGACCAGCAGTTCTCATAATCTTCCTGAAATTTTACTTCCTCAAATCCTAATGCGTTATATCCGTATATCCGGTTATAGTTTGTTCCTGTTTCGGAATGAGTGCCAAGCGTACTATATCCCAATGATCTTAAATATCCCGCCAAACTGCTTGAATTCTCCAACTCTAAACTGTTAAATGGAGCTCCCTGTTTAATTAAATATAGGGAATTGCTCGTAAGGACCTCATATTCTGCCCCATTTGTACCTCCCATCAATGCAGGAGAAACCGCATATCCACACGCCATATCCTCAATACATTTAATATTGGTCAGGTAATCCTGATCTGTCTGGAAATTTACAACTTGGTGCAGATCATAAAAAGTCTCATTCAGAATTAAAATAACATCCGGCAACTCATTACACTGGCTTGACTGACGCTCTTTGTATTCGCTACATTTTTCTTCTACCGTCTCCAAGCTGTAATGCTCCGGTTTTATCACTCCTGTTTTCTTTCCATAGACATCCTCGACTAAATACGAAATATATCCATATTCTCTGCAAGCCTCTTTCCATGACCAGCCTATAGTCACTTTAGGTTTCACTGAATTCGGACTGAAAAAGCTAATGTATATAACTCCAAGCCCGATTATCAAACCGCCCGCACTGATCTTTCTTTTTATTATAATCTGTTCTTTTTTTAGTAAAATCGATATACAGAGACTAATAAGAAAACCGGCCAAAATACTTAGTACAATACCGTCGATATGATACGAATAAGATCCCGCAACATACAGTGCTGTTTTTAGATTCTTCAATTCACTGACAGATAAAGGCATTCCATGATACAGAATAACATAATAATTGACCACGCTGACTGTCACGCAAAACAGTTCTGAAATGAGCGTAGTCAGCCATACCCTCTCTACTGCCAATAGAATAAGCATATTAAAAAAGCATATTACGATCCAATTAATGCATATATATTTAAACTCCATTGAGACAATATTATTTTTCATCCCACAGCTAAATTCAGCCTGCAAAAACTCTATCGTAACTAAAATGAACATCCATATGTATCCGAAATACTTTTTACACATTCTGTGTTCCTTTTTCTTTCCATTTGGCAATAAAGTATTTTCCATTGCGCTCTAACAGCTCCTTATGTCCCTTTGAACCTGAATTGGTCGTTTGATGGGGTAAATGCATAATATTCAAATACGGACAATATACCGTCTGGTATCCTGCATGATTCACCGCCATAGATAAATCTGTGTCTTCAAAGCATGTTGGATCATATGCTTCATCGAATCCCCCTATCTGGTTAAATAATTGTTTGGAGATTATGAATCCACTTGTTGCTAAATACGACAAATCATCCCTATATAATTTCTCAGGTGTGATCGCTCTGTTTTCAAAATAATCAACGATCGGGCCCGTACAGTCGCTGTTGACAAACCATCCCGCTCCCCATGATACTGCGCCTACACTTCCCCTGTGTTCTAAAATGTACAGACCCGCATCCAGCCATGTATCAGAAATGACCCACTGGTCACTGTCCAAAAAAACTATAATATCCCCAAGCGCATTTTCAACGCCCAGATTTCTTCCCGATGAGCATCCGTTTTTACTGTTTTGTATTATTTTTATCTTATTACTAAAATTACATCTAAGCTTCTCTACAGAATTGTCTTCACTGTTATTATCTACAACAATAACCTCATATTGGTATCTGGTATTATGTAACAGCAATGAATTAACGCATTTGTGAATGACCCGATCATTGTTATGATTCAGCACGATCACCGATATTCTGCCTATGTACTTATCAGAGTCTAAATAGTACTTATCAGTTAAATATAAAATTCTGTTGCATCTTTCATACCAGTGATTCATGGAAATAAATTCAGAATAGTTTTCAATCTTCACTTCACCATGAATCACTCTGATCCATTCATCTGCCCTATCCGAACAAAATGTGTTGGGATATCCTATAACATCAGGCAATGGCTCAGATAACACATATTTCCCCATGGCAATATACTCAAAAATTTTTAGCGGCGACACATATTTACCGATCTCACAGTTCTTAAACGGCAGAATTGCCAAGTCTGCCTCTTTCAAATATGCCGGCAATTCCACCTGCTTTTTTAATCCCAGAAAATGCATATTGTCCGGAAACTGATTCATCCGTTCTGCAATCGTCGTAAAATCACCTATGATATTAAATGAGCAATCCGCACACCCCTCCGCAACTTTTACCAATAAATTCCAATCAAACCACTCACCCCAGAGAGAACCGAAATAAAGTAGCGTTTTATCTTTTCCTTTTACTAAATCCTCCGGCTTTTCTGTTACATACGCGGGTTCAAATACTGTTATGTCTACGGCATTAGGCAGATATTCCACCTCTTTGTCCGTATACTGACGCAGCTGTTTTACTAATTCTATACTTGTAGCAATCAGACAGTCGCTTTCCCCGATAAATGTTTGAAATGAGTCTTTGTCGTATAAAAGGCTGCCAATGCTTGTTTCCCAGTTATCAATATGTTCGTAGACAGTTGTTATCCCACACCTTTTTCCAAGTTTCAAATAGGGAACAAAGCCCTTATACGGAACTTCAAAAATAAAAAGAACATTCCCGCCTAATTTCTTCATTAGCCACTCTTCACTTATACTATGAAGATATAAATGTGTAACCGCCGGATTAAACAGATTATATTTCTTGCTCTCACTGGATTCATATGCATAGATATAATGTACTTCATACCCCATCTTATCAAATGTTTTCGCAAGCTGGGAACATCTCTGACCTCCACCGACATCATAGAACGGAACTCCGGCAAATATAAATATTTGACAAGTATCTTTCACACAGGGCGACACTCCCGCATTCACGGTACTTTCTTCTGATGTTACGGTTTTCTTTAAAGCCTGCAGTTCTTGTATATACCGGTCAGCAAGCAATAGCGGATCATAATCCCTTATGCCTTTACAGCTGAAATGAGTATGAAATATTTTATTCATCACATACTTCATAAAATCTTTTTTCTCTGCAAAAGTGCCTTTTACCATTTGATTATCAAAACGCCGTAAACCCAATGCAATCAAATATGCCTTTGTATCCATTAGTCGTTCTGTAATCGTATGCGTCTGATCCAACAAATAGCTTTTATCTAATCTACATATATCCTGCTCTAATTTTTGTTTCCTCTGCTCTAGTTGTTCGAGTTCTTCATTCCACCTATACTTGTCCGCATCGTCTTTGCACTCATAGATTTTATTTTCGATTTCTCTTACAATATCTAACATTTCCTGTTGAATATTCTGTCTGTCTTTCTCAACCAATAAATTACTCTCAATCGCACTTCTTCTTTCGATTTCGATCTGTAAAGCATTTTCTTTATGATTCAACTCGCATTCCAATCTATGGAGCTGTTCGCCGGAATCAATTAATTTCTTGGATAAAACCTTTGTATTTTCTCTTTCCAGATACAGCTCGTCATTCATTATTTTCCATGACTTTTCCGTATCATTAAGTGCCACGGATCGCATCTGATCAGCCAGATTTGATAAATTAACAATCTTCTGATCTTCCGGTTTTTTCGAATAAATCAGCAGAAGCTGCTCACCACCATAATAATTTATATCCCCTTTGACAGAATGAGCATAAATCAGATAATTATTTTCAATAATACACGGAATCATATCTGTATTGATAATGACTTCATGTTCAGGCACCTCAAAGCTTTCCCTAAGCGGACACATAATTATTGTATACAACTTGGAAAAACTGCATACTCTTTTTAGCGTTTCTCTAAAAACCGGAAAATGCTCTATCACATTTGAACAGAAAATAATATCATATGCGATGTCGTTTTCATTTTGAAATATATCTACTGTCATAAATTCGGCAAATTCATATTTATTGCGCGCCTTTTCAATCGCTTTTTCGGCAAAATCCGCACCAACTATTTCTGAAGCCGGAAAACACTCTTTTAAAAAAGGAATCGCATCACCTTCCGCACATCCAAGATCACACAAGCTGTACTCATATTTTGCCGCATCTCTGATAAGCCACTCAGGGATCATTCCCATGGCTGTCTTTGCAAAGTATTCTGACTGTTCCCTCCCGCTTGAATCTTCCCAGTCACTTGTTTCAAATCGTGAATTCCAATATTCCAGACTATTAACTGCATATTTTTTCATTGCCAATCTCCTTCAATCGTAATTTGTGCCGGAGGATCAAACAGTCCAAAAATTCTCTTATTTGTGAATACCTTGAAATATTTCACTCCTTCAATATATTCATAATACATAGTTGCCTGATTTTCTCTGTTTTCCAAAGCTGTTACCAAATAATATTCACCTTTTGCCAACATGGCGGATAATTTGAATTTTACTTTTATAGAGGTGATATCTTTTTGAAAATGTATGCCTTCATCATATGTTGTCTTTACGATTAAATCCGTCCCTTCCACATTCTTAATAGATATAGCCACCGAAAAAAAATCCGGATTGATTGAGGGCGGCATTCTGAATTTAACTTCTATTACCATGCTCTCATCTGTTTCAAAATGATTGACACATTCGCCTGCCGTATTTAATAGTTTTACTTCTTCCACCAATCCTACTTCCGTTCCCCAATGTGCAATACAGTCATCAAAAATCGAATGCTCACACTTATACTTTTCCAAACTCAGACTAAGGTCAGAATGCTCTTTCTTACTTTCAGGAATTTCTTCAACAGATTTGCTGCCCATTGAAAAATCGTCACTCTTTTTTTCCAGCTTCTTATAGTCTGAAAAATCCGATATATCATCTAAATACATAAACTCCGTATACTTTGCACTGATAAATGTGGGATCACCGATATCAACCATTCTTCCCTTATCCATCCACATAGCAGCATCACAGAAGGTTCTCATTATGCCGACATCATGTCCTACATAAAGAATCGTGACCCCTTTTTCCTTAAATTCTTTAAATTTATTGAAGCACTTTGCCTGAAACCTCATATCTCCTACACTGAGGATTTCGTCTACAATCAGAATATCCGGCTCCACATTAACGGCACACGAAAATGCCAACCGGGCAAACATTCCGCTGGAATACGTCTTTACTGACTGGTATATGTAATCCCCTATTTCAGCAAAATCAATAATGTCCTGTATCTTCTCATCCATCTGTTTTTTAGAAAAACCCATGAGCGTCCCATAGAAATAAATATTATCAATTCCGGTATATTCCATGTTGAAACCGATGCCCAGCTCCAATAAGGAAGAAATCTTTCCGCTTACGACAATTTCTCCGCCACTCGGCTCATAAATTCCCGTGATCAGTTTCAGCAATGTGGATTTGCCGGAACCATTCCTGCCCATAATGCCCAGAATTTCACCTTTTTTCACAGAAAAACTCAGATCCGTTATTGCATAAAAATCCGTATGTCTGGATTTCCCAGTCAGGCTGAATGCCTCTTTCATCTTATCTATTGGCGTGTTGTACATCTTAAAACACTTCGAGACGTGATCCACCTGAATCTTATAATCCGAATTTATCATTTCAACAAACATGCTCCCTTTTCAACGCGGATGTATGCAGCCTTTTATAATACAGAGGAAATATCCTTGCCATTTACCATGGTCTTTCAAACCGCTACACCGTATCCGCGAAATACGGTTTTAACCGCGTATAAACACTCGTGCCCACCACCAACAGTACAAGCGTGATTGCCCAAAAACGTATACCCAGCACCGTCTTCTCCCAGAACCACTGTCTGCCCAAGATGGCATCCCGATACCCTTCCACAAGATAATAGAAAGGATTTACCATTAATATCCTCTGTGCCTCCTCCGGAAAATTGGTAATATTCCACGCGATCGGTGTTCCCCACATTCCCATAAGAAGAAAAATGCTGATGATCTGATTTAAGTCTCTGAAGAAAACCAACACAGAAGAAGTAATCAGGGAAAAAGCAAACAGGAACATGATTTCCGCAAACATGTAATAAATGATCTGCAACAGCATGAGCTGTGGATAAAAGCCGAATAATGCGCAGATAACCAAAGCAATCAGCAAAAAGAAGAGATGAATATAAAAACTCGAAAGAATTTTCATAAGCGGAAGAATATTAATGTTAAATTTTACTTTTTGTATCAGGTAATTGTATTCTACGAAACTGTTACTTGCTGTGGAAAAGGCCTCCGAAATAAAAAGCCAGCTGATCATACCGGTAATAAACCACAGCACAAAAGGCGCCTCTTCCACATCT
The DNA here is from genome assembly GCA_014804355.1 of Lachnospiraceae bacterium. Lineage (GTDB taxonomy): Bacteria > Bacillota > Clostridia > Lachnospirales > Lachnospiraceae > UBA3282. The sequence goes on along the minus strand of JAAUZY010000006.1, from coordinate 70,678 downwards.
CCGCTTCTGAACCCGAACTGAAACACCGCCCAATATACGATGATCGTCAGAAGCGGCTGCAGCACGCCCCATACCATTCCGAAATAAGTTCCCGAAAATCTTCTCTTCACATCTTTCATGGAAAGATCTTTAAGCAGTTGCCTGTCTTCATATATATCTGCTGCAAGCTCTGTTACTTTTCTCAAAACCGCCATTGCATAACTCCGTCTATTGTTGCTGCTTTCTCCTTGTCAGCCATGAAACCATTGCAGTATAGCCCTTACAATCCTTTCTCCGGCATGTCCATCACCGTACGGATTGACAGCCTTTGCCATCTTCTCGTACTCCGCCCGATCCGTCAGAAGCATGGAGGCGCTGCGATAAATATCCATTGTATTTACCCCTACGACCCTGACTGTCCCGGCTTCCACCGCCTCCGGTCTCTCTGTTTCCGTTCTCAGCACCAATACCGGTACTCCGCACGCGGGCGCCTCCTCCTGCAGTCCTCCGGAATCTGTCATGACCAGATAACTCCCAGACATAAGATTGTGCATATCTTCCACATCTAAAGGTTGAATCAGATGCACTCTTTCCGTGTTCCCAAGTATTTCTTCCACGGTATCACGTACTGCCGGATTCATATGTACCGGATAGATCACCTCTACATCCGAGTATTCCTCAACGATCTTCTTTACCGCCCTGCATATATCAGCAAGCGGCTGACCAAGATTCTCCCTTCTGTGGGCAGTCATAAGGATGCACCTTTTACCTCCCAGATCTATCTTCTGCAAGTCATTGTCTTTATATTGATATCCTTCTCTCACTGTTGTACGAAACGCATCAATCACTGTATTGCCTGTCTTGAAAACATTCTTTGTAACGTTCTCCTGCGCCAGATTTCTACAGTTATTTTCTGTCGGTGCAAAATGCAGTGTTGCGATCCTTCCCGTCAGATTTCTGTTCATTTCCTCCGGAAAAGGAGAATATTTATCATAGGTGCGAAGTCCGGCTTCCACATGTCCTACAGGAATCTGTTGATAAAATGCTGCCAGCGCCGCCGCAAAAGACGTAGTTGTATCACCGTGTACCAAAACAAGATCCGGCTTCTCACTTTGCAACACTGTCTCCATCCTCTCCAATATGGAGGTGGTGATCGTAGTCAATGTCTGCTTAGTCTGCATGATATCCAGATTGTACTTGACATTGATTCCAAAAATATCTATGACCTGCTTAAGCATTTCCCGATGCTGCCCCGTCAGGCATACGGCGCTTTCTATCTCCGGATTTTCTTCCAATTCTTTCACCAGCGGACACATTTTGATCGCTTCCGGCCTTGTTCCGAATACACTCATTACTTTCATTTACAAACTGCCTTTCTCTATCCATGTGCCGGATTGCTTCTGTAATCAGCTTATATCTTTCCTGCCAGCTGTTTTCACGAAGAAAATCCTCCTGCTGCCGCGCATTATATTTGGGTGGAAAACCGCTGCGAACCAACTCTCCGATCAACTGATCGTATTCCTCGTACGTGGTGTAGAAATAAACATAATCTTTAAAGTGCTCCAGCTCCTCGTACCAGACACTGATAATACATTTGCCAAAGGCAATATAGTCATACAGTTTGACAGGATCCACCGACTTCACGATCTCATTCACAACAAATGGCATAATCAGGCAATCATATTCTTTGATATATGACTGCAACGCAGCATGTTCCACAACTCCATCATAAGAAATGCCCCGATATAACGTCCAATCCCTTCCCATACATGGACCAATCAAGTGATAGGACAATTCCGGATGCCCCGCCGCGCTCTTTTCAAGCAGTCTTTCATCAAACCATTCTGCGATGGTTCCGATATAGCCTATGGTATACTGCTCTTTGATACGACCTTCCTTTACATCGCACACTTTTATAAAATCCGTTCCATTCCGGATCAGAGCCGCCTTTTTACCATCTGCCTGTTGTTCTATTTTCCGTAACAGGCTCATGGAGGAGGCCATGAGAAGACTGCTCCTTAAAATCACCTCACGCTCCGTCTTTTCGACTTCCTTCCGTATGGCTTCTTTTGTGCACATCTGTGCATGGTCGTCTATGCAGTCATAAATCAGGCATCCCCGATAGTCCTCCGGAATGTATTTAATATAGGTGGGGTAATCTATGTATACGTAATCATATTGACGGCAGACTCTCAGAAGCAGGCTGCCATATCGGTCGGCCGCCCATCCGATTATTTTGATCTTTCTCTGAAAAGGCAGCGTCCATATTCTCAGATAATGTATGTCCGTCTTTTCCTTTTTCTCTTTGCAACCGCTGAGTCTTTCCCATACTTTCACCGGATATACGACAGTTACGTCATAATCTCTGCTTAGGCATTCTGCTATGATCTGGGGTCTTTGATAGATCCAGTTCCAGTCGATCCCTATGATGTATAACATTTTCTTTTTGCCGCCTGTCTGCACGATTCAATCATCCATACCTTTCTCTTATCTGCACATCCTTTGTATTTCATAAGAGTTAACTGTTCAGAACCCTGTTCTTCACAGTTACGAAGCACCTTCTGAACAGTTACCATAAGAGAATACTTCCATATGAAATAAGACCCTTATATATACTATTTCTTTAGAGTATATAACTCTACGTGTTCCATGCTTAGTTTAGAGTTTATAACTCTATTTGTCAATACTTTTCTTTTATTCACGTATACTAAACTCACGGAATCAGAGGATTCGGCAATAAGCCGGATGCTTTTTCCGAATATGGATCCGGAGATCACGGCGATGAGATATAATGAGCGGATAAGGGAAATCCGAGAAGACAATTCCATGACGCAGCAGAGAATTGCAGATCTGCTTCACATAGGTCAACGAACCTATGCAGATTACGAGAGCGGCAAGACGAGAATCCCTGTTGACAGCCTTTTGATTCTTGCCAGGTTCTATGATGTATCGATGGATTACATTACAGGCGCAAGCGACATTCAAACAGAATATCCTCTAAAATAGGCAACGGCATTTTTCATTTGATTAGATAAAGCCGTTGCCTTTTTATTCAAGAAAAGTAATAAAACACTATTGTTTCTTTGCTCCCTGCGCCATATAGATATCCAGCTTGTTGATTGCAGTTCCCAGATCCTTATGCAAGACTGCAAGATAGTATCGGGCGCCGTTGACCGCCAGACTCGTGCATTCCTGCCCTTCTCCGTTATACCCCCGCTCCAGCATCTCCATGATGTACAGCAGGGATTTCTGGTTATACTCCACTTCCAGCAGTTCTCTCATGATCGAATACAGTTCTTTCATTTGCGTTTCCTCCATATCGTAAAATATTTTGTTGTATTAATCATAATAATTTAACATTTTATAAGTACACAGATCAGCCCACAGAAATAATAATTTCATAGTAATTCACCCAGCTTTATGATAAGATGGTTATGTTCCGTCACAGGAATATTCGTAAGAATATCCACACATACAATACCGGCACCGCAACATCAACTCTTTTTAACAGATCACGGCAGCAAGACCGACTGCATAAGGAAGTATACAGACTATGAACAACAAAGTTTTACGAGTTTTAGAATACAATAAAATCATCGACCAATTAACAGACAAAGCCACCTCGGAGCAGGGCAAAAAGCTGACCCGCGCGCTTGTTCCCATGACGGATCAGGCAAAAATCGCCGCAGCACAGACGGAGACTGCAGATGCGCTGGGGCGTCTGTTCCGCAAAGGCTCAACCTCTTTTGGCGGCAACAAGGACTTAGGCATGTGCATCAAGTCTCTGGAGATCGGCAGTGTCCTCTCCATTGCAGAACTTCTGCGCATAGCGTCCTTTCTGGAAAATGTGAACCGCATCAAGACTTACGGCCGGAAGGATCGGGAAGATACACCCGCCGACTCGCTGGATGAATATTTCGACATACTGGAGCCGCTCACACCGCTGGTAAATGAAATCCGCAGGTGTATCCTGTCGGAAGAAGAGATCGCAGACGATGCCAGCCCAACATTAAAACACATCCGGCGCAGCATGTCTATCACCAATGACCGGATTCACTCCCAGCTCAGCTCCATGATCAACGGTTCCTGCCGCACCTATCTGCAGGATGCCGTCGTGACTATGCGCAATAACCGTTACTGCATTCCGGTGAAATCCGAATACAAAGGGCAGGTGCCCGGCATGGTACACGACCAGTCTTCCACCGGTTCCACCTTCTTCATAGAACCGGCGGCTGTTGTCAGTCTGAACAACGAACTGCGGGAACTGGAAATCAAGGAACAGGAAGAAATCGCAGTCATTCTTGCGGACTTAAGCGCACAGACGGGTACACATACAGATACACTGGCAGGTAACCAGAAAGCCATGACCGCTCTCGACTTTATATTTGCCAAAGCTTCTCTCGCCATGGAGCAGAATGCCACCATGCCGATTTTTAACACGGAACATCGGATCCGTATCCGACAGGGACGCCATCCTCTTCTGGATAAAAAGAAAGTTGTACCCATTGACATTTCGCTGGGTACGGACTTTGACCTTCTGGTCATTACAGGACCCAATACCGGCGGTAAGACCGTTTCCTTAAAAACAGTGGGACTGCTTACCTTAATGGGACAGGCGGGACTGCACATTCCGGCATTAGACTGCTCTGAGCTGTCCGTTTTTGAAGAGGTCTATGCTGACATCGGAGACGAGCAGAGCATTGAACAGAGTCTCAGCACCTTTTCTTCCCATATGACAAATATCGTGTCCATTCTGCAGACGGCAGATGCCGATTCGCTTTGTCTGTTTGACGAACTGGGTGCCGGCACCGATCCTACGGAGGGTGCCGCCCTCGCTATCGCGGTGCTTGACTATCTGCACAACCGTGGAATACGGACGATGGCCACAACACATTACAGTGAATTGAAGGTCTACGCGCTGTCTACTAGTTTCGTGGAAAATGCAAGCTGCGAATTCAGCGTGGAGACGCTGCGGCCCACCTACCGCCTGTTGATCGGTATTCCCGGTAAGAGTAACGCATTCGCCATCTCATCCAAACTGGGACTTCCTGATCACATCATCGAGGAAGCCAAGCGGCATATCACGGAGGATAAGGAAAGTTTCGAAGATCTTCTGGCAGACTTGGAGAACAGCAGGCTGACCATTGAAAAAGAACGGGCGGAAGTAGCGTCCTACAAGGAAGAGGTGCAGACATTAAAGAAGCAGTTGGAAGCCAAACAGGAGAAAATCGATCAAGCGAAAGCGCGTATTCTGCGCGAGGCAAATGAAGAAGCTCGTGAGATCCTGCAAAACGCCAAGGAGCTCGCTGACGAGACGATCCGCACTTTTCAGAAGGCAGGCACCGGGTCTTCCATCAAAGAGTTGGAGAAATCCCGCCAGAAGGTGCGGGACAAGATTTCCGAGAAAAATGATAAACTGTCACTGAAAAATGACAAACCTACCCACAAGCTCCTAAAGCCGAGCCAGATCAAACTGGGGGAAAGTGTGAAGATCATTTCCATGGGATTAAAGGGTACCGTCAGCTCTCTTCCGGACAAAAACGGTAAGCTCTTTGTCCAGTGCGGTATCATCCGCTCACAAGTATCCTTAGACGATCTTGTTCTCGCGGAGGAAGAAACGATCAGCACCGGCCGGATGCAGCGCAGCTCCTCCGGCAAACTTAAGATGTCCAAGTCCTACTCCGTCTCCACCGAGATCAATCTGCTGGGCAAAACGGTAGACGAGGCTTTATCGGAACTGGACAAATATTTAGATGATGCCTATCTGGCACATCTGCCCAGCGTCCGCATCGTTCACGGCAAAGGCACCGGAGCGCTGCGAAATGCGGTACACAATTATTTGCGCAAAAATAAGGTAGTAAAAAGTTACCGTCTGGGAGAGTTCGGCGAAGGTGACGCAGGTGTCACAATTGCTGAATTTAAGGATTGATGATTGTGCAGAGTAGAATATTAGGGCTGTCGTGGAATTGAGAAGATAAGAGAAGTAAATATAGTGCAAAGAAGATTGAGGGACGCATGGTATTTGGGCGTTCCTTTTTAAATTATTTGCTGGAATAAACTCTACCGTATGATCTGGAAGTGGAAATTAAAATTTTTTTAAAAAATATTTGCAGGTATATATGAAAATTGTTTACTTTCTCGCTCAAAAATAGTATTATTTAAGCGAGAAAGTAATGAGGTGCGGCACATGAACAAAAATAAAATTTTGCAACACTTGATAGAGGAAAATAATGGATATCTGCTTTCATCTATGGTAATAGAGAAAAATATATCAAAAACATTTCTGGCAAAATATGTAAAAGAAAATGATTTAGAAAGAGTAGCAAGAGGTATATATATTACAGAGGATGTGTGGCCGGATGAATTATATATTATGCAAGTGCGAAATGCGGCAGTTATTTTTTCGGGTGAAACGGCGCTACATCTTCATGGTTTAATAGACAGGGAATATTCAGCGATTTTTGTTTCTGTACCGACAGGCTATAACGCTACTCATTTAAAAACAGGTAATGTGCAGGTAAGATATGAATCAAAAAATAGCTACCGGCTTGGAGTATGTACGGTGCCTTCAACGAGTGGAAATATGGTTAGAGTTTATGATAAAGAACGGTGTATATGCGACTTGATTTCGGACAGAAGTAAAATAGAAGTACAGAATTTCCAAACTGCTATGAAAGAGTATATGTTAGAAAAAGGCAAGAAATTATCTAAGTTGATTGAATATGCAGAAAAGCTTGGAATGAGAGATGAAGTGATGAAATATGTGGAGGTATTTGGATGATCCATACATCGAAACAGCTAAAAGATAAGGTGCGGAATATTTCAAAAGGGGACAACAATATAGCAAAGAGCCTGATTAGAAGTTATATTATGGAGCGTTTCTTGGAACGAGTATCTGTGTCTGATTACTGTAACTATTTTATTCTAAAAGGAGGTATGCTTGTTGCCTCCATCATAGGTGTTGATATGAGGGCTACCATGGATATTGATGCCACAGTTAAATCCCTTCCGGTGAATGCGAACGATGCACAGAGGATTGTTTCTGAAATATGTGCTGTCCCGCTGGAAGATGGTGTTAATTTCCGCATTACTTCTGTATCAGATATTATGACCGATTTTGAATATCCCGGCGTCAGAGTGATTCTTGAAGCTACATTAGAACGAATGAGACAGGTTATCAAGATTGATATTTCAACGGATGATGTGATTACCCCATCTGCAGTAGAATATGAATATAAGCTAATGTTTGAAGACAGAACAATTTTGCTTCTTACGTATAATGTGGAGACATTGCTTGCAGAAAAAATACAGACAATTTTTACAAGGGGAATTGCAAATACCAGACTAAGAGATTTTTATGATGTATATGAAATTATGAAAATATGTGCTACAGAGGTGGACAAAGAACTTCTTTCGAAAGCATTTCGTGCAACCTGTAAGAAGAGAGAAACCATATTCTCAAGAGAGGAAATGTTAGAAATTCTTACAATGATAGGAAAAAATGCGGGAATGGCGAATATGTGGGAACAGTTCAGGAAAAAGAACTATTTTGTGGGTGATTTGGGATGGAATGATGTGTTGAGCGATGTTTTGAATGTGATTCATACATATATAATGGATTGTTAATATGTATTTGATAATAGAATTTGACTTTCCGCAACTAAAATCAAGCGGACACCTTTTCAAATCCGTATAATAAATGCAGGACGGTCGGGACGAGGTTAAATAAAGATGTACGAATGGCAGAAGCAGATACAAATTATGATCGAAGAGATAGACATATGTATTAGAAGGAACGATGATGAAGCATTGTCACTGAGCTGTCTTTCCGATAAATTAGGATATTCCGAATGTCATATCTCAAGAAAATTCAGAGAAATCTCGGGTATGCAGTTCAGGGATTATCTGCGGTATCGAAGATTAGCTTTTGCGCTGAAAGAAATCAGAGATACCGACAATTCGATATTGGATATTGCTGTGAAGTATGGGTTTTCTTCCCATGAAGCTTTTACGCGCGCATTTAAGGAAGCCTATAGCATTACCCCAAGTGAATATCGTCATAATCCAAGACCTGTCGCACTTCGTACGATCATAAAACCTTTCGACTGTTACTTATTAAGCATTGGAGGATGCGGTATGGAGAAATCTGCAAAGGATGTAAAAACTTATTTTGTAACGATTCCGGCACACAAATTTTTACACATTAAAAATTATGAGAGCATTGGATACTGGGACTTTTGGCAGAAACAGAGTCTTATTCCGGGGCAGGATTGTGAAACGATCTGTGGTTTACTCGACAGTATAAAGGGTAAATTAGACGATATGGGAGACAGTGAGGCGAATAGCGGAAGCGGTCAGATTATGGCATTTATAAATGAGCCGACCGGCAGAATCTGCAGCTGGGGGATTCCTCTCGCAGAATGCTACGGTGTACGTCTTCCGATCGACTATAGCGGCGATATACCTGAGCAAATGCTTATGGTCGATGTTCCGGAAGCGGAATATATCGTTTTCGAGCACGGACCCTTTGACTTAGAGAAGGAGAACAGCAGTGTGGAAGAAAAGATCGAAGCAGCCATGAAAACATTTGATTATGCTGCCGCCGGTTATTGTCTGGATACCACTCCGGGCAGAGTGTTTTACTTTTATCATGATCCAAAACGATTTTGGAAATATGTACGGCCAGTGCGGAAAATTTAGCGCTGACTTGAAAAGTACAAGGCTCTTGAAAAAACAGCTGTATGCTATATTATACCCATAAAAGGAACAACCGCCCACAAGGTGGGTTGACCTAATATATAGAGTAGAAAATCCACCCCGCTACCGGTCAAAGTTTTGGGGTGGTTTTTCTATGTATGGCTACTTACAAGCAATAAAATATAGCGATAGAACTGTTGGAGTTGACGTTTGGACATCCCAGCGCATATAATTTTATATATACCGCAGAATTTCCTATACAAAATCGAGCTACGCTCGATTGCGAGATTTGCTTCGCAAACTCGTGCAAGAATAAGCAATTTCTCATAAAAATAAAGAAAGGGAACATGATGCTTTGTTTCTGCAAACATCATACAAAGTAAATATGGTAAACAAACAGAAAATTTTAATTGTAGACGACGACAACAATATTGCGGAGCTAATCTCCCTTTACCTGACGAAAGAGTGTTTCGAGACGATGATCGTCAACGACGGTGAATCGGCACTCAGCGCAGTGGACAGCTTCGAGCCGAATCTGATGCTTCTTGATCTGATGCTTCCTGGCATCGACGGTTATCAGGTCTGCCGTGAGATTCGTTCCAAATCCACGTTGCCCATTATTATGCTGTCCGCCAAAGGCGAAGTCTTTGATAAAGTGCTCGGTCTGGAATTGGGCGCTGACGATTACATGGAGAAGCCCTTTGACTCCAAAGAGCTGGTTGCCAGAGTCAAAGCCGTTCTGCGCCGGTACAAGCCTGCCGCTGCGGAACCCAAAGCTTCCGACATAAAGAGCGTGGAATACCCCGATCTTGTCATTAACCAGACAAACTATTCCGTTGTCTATATGGGTAAAACAATCGAAATGCCGCCCAAAGAACTGGAGCTGTTATATTTTCTGGCTTCCTCGCCGAATCATGTATTTACGAGAGAGCAGCTTCTGGATCAGATCTGGGGTTATGAGTATATCGGCGACACCCGCACCGTAGACGTACATATTAAGCGTCTCCGCGAGAAGATCAATGACCATGAAAGGTGGCGTATCGCCACAATCTGGGGTATTGGCTACAAATTTGAATCCAGGTAGGAAAATATTATATGAGGAAAACACTATATCTCAAATTTATAATTGCCTACATCATTTTTGGTTGGTTTGGTTTCGTAGTTGTGGCAACCTTTGTTTCCAATATGACTACGGATCATCTGAAGAAGCAGCAGGCAGATTCTCTCTACCGGGAGGCAACACTGATCGCCAACACCTATGCGAGCGGGCTGTACAATAATGAAGTATCTCTTGAAGTCGTCAAATCACAGTTGGACGCATTGGACACCTACCTAAACGCTACGTTATGGATCATCAATCCATCCGGTCGTCTGATCTTAGACTCTTCCGCTCCTCTGGATGTGGAAAATGAGATCGTGATTGAAAACTTTGATCCCACCGTTACGGCAGGTTCCTATTATACAATCGGCAACTTTTTTAATACATTCGACGAAGATATGCTGAGTGTGTTCGCGCCCATCACCTCCGACTATAAGGTCAAAGGATATGTGGTGATTCACAGTTCCATATCAGGTATTATTAAAGAGGCCGATAACTTGCTTACGATCTCCTATATCATGCTGGTCATTTTGTTTCTGTTATCACTTATTATCCTGATCTTCTTCACGGAGATCGTCTACATTCCGCTTCGCAAGATCACGGAAGCAACGGAGCAGTATGCCAGCGGTAACATGCATTATGAATTCAGTGTAGAAAGCGAAGATGAGATGGGCTATCTGGCAGCAACGCTGTCCTATATGGCCAGTGAAATTGCACGTTCCGAGGACGACCAGAAGAAGTTCGTTGCCAATGTTTCCCATGATTTCCGTTCCCCGCTGACTTCCATCAAGGGGTATCTGGAAGCGATGATCGACGGAACGATCCCACCGGAAATGCACGAGAAATATCTTACGATCCTTTTAAACGAAACAGAACGTCTGCGGAAACTGACTAACAGCCTTCTGACACTTAATAATCTGAATACAAAAGGGATCATGCTGAATAAGGTTGATTTCGATATTAACAGGACGATCCGCAACGTAGCGGCTTCTTTCGAAGGCACATGCCGTGCCAAGACGATCGCCATCGAACTGGTACTGACAGGCGATGAGATGTATGTGGTAGCCGATGTGGATAAGATTCAGCAGGTGCTCTACAACCTGTTAGATAACGCCATTAAGTTCAGCCATCACGATTCCGTAATCAAGATAGAGACGACAGAGAAGCACAACAAAGTATTCGTCAGCGTCAAGGATTCCGGCATCGGTATTCCGAAGGACGATCTGAAGCTGATCTGGGACAGATTCTATAAATCCGATCTCTCCCGCGGTAAAGATAAAAAGGGCACAGGACTGGGATTGTCCATCACGAAAGAGATCATCCGCTCCCACGGCGAAAATATCAACGTGATCAGCACTGAGGGTGTAGGAACCGAATTCATCTTCTCCTTGTCTAAATCAGACGTGGAGGACGATGACTGAGCGCTAGTTTTTCCAGTGCAGGCGGTGCAGCTCCCCTGCCTTTAGCATACCGTCGAATTGATTCTGGCGAAGCGCTTCATACAGCACGATCGCCACAGAATTAGATAAGTTTAGAGACCTGATCTGCTCCAACATAGGAATGCGGATACAGGTCTCTTCATTTTCTACCAGAATTTCCTCCGGGATGCCGCCGCTCTCCTTACCGAACATTATATAGTCATCCGGGGCAAAAGCTGCATCTGTATAGACGCGCTTCGCTTTCGTGGTAGCCATCCAGATCTTGGCATCGGGGTGCTTCTCCCGAAACTCCTGATAATTCATATATCTGGTAACATCCAAATGCTCCCAATAATCCATACCGGATCGTTTAATTGATTTCTCATCCAGGCGGAAACCCAGTGGCTCGATCAAGTGAAGGCTCGTACCTGTGGCAACACAGGTACGGCCGATATTGCCGGTATTAGCCGGGATTTCGGGCTGATGCAGTATAATATGCATGATATTCTCTCCATCAAATATCTATTTAGATTCGCTTCGCAGTCTCTGTACAAAATCCGCCAATTTCCCAATGGCCAACTTGAGATTATCCAGCGAGTACGCATAGGATATCCGCAAATACCCCTCCCCACAGTCACCGAAGGCTGTACCGGGTACTACGGCAACCTTCTCTTCCGTCAGAAATCTGTTGGCAAATTCTTCGCTGGTCATGCCAAATTCCTTAATGCATGGAAACACATAAAAAGCACCGAAGGGCTCGAAGCATTCCAGCTTCATCTCGCGGAAGGCATTCATCAGATAGCGCCTTCTCTGGTTATAAGCCGTGCGCATTTCCTGCACATCGTCCTCTCCGTTTCGGAGCGCTTCCACCGCGGCATACTGGCTTGTGGTGGGCGCACACATGATCGCGAACTGATGAAGCTTCACCATCTGCTCGATGATCTCCCTCGGTCCGCAGGCATAACCCAGTCTCCACCCGGTCATGGCGAAGGCTTTGGAGAAGCCGTTGATCAGGATCGTCCTCTCCCGCATACCTTCAATCTCTATAATGGATACATGTTTCTCTTTATAAGTCAGCTCCGCATAAATCTCGTCAGACATGACAAGTATGTCATGTTTTCGGATCACCTCTGCAATGGCCTCCAAATCCTCCCGCTCCATAATGGCACCGGTGGGATTGTTCGGGAAGGGAAGTACCAACATCTTCGTCTTATCGGTGATGGCACTTTCCAATTCCTGTGCCGTCAGGCGGAATTCATTCTCCGCTTTCAATTCAATAATGACCGGCACGGCACCCGCCATAATCGCGCATGGCTCATAGGACACGAAGCTGGGCTGCGGAATCAGTACCTCGTCACCGGGATTGACAACCGCACGCAGGCCGATATCGATCGCCTCGGAGCCTCCCACGGTAACCAGAACCTCGTGCGCCGGGTCATATGTAACACCTTGTTTCCTCTTGGTATAATGACAGATCTCTTCTTTCAATTCCTTCAGTCCTGCATTGGAAGTGTAGAAAGTACGCCCTTTCTCCAGCGAATAGATGCCCTCGTCCCTGATATGCCACGGGGTATCAAAATCCGGCTCACCTACACCGAGAGAGATCGCATCGTCCATCTCGCTCACAATGTCAAAAAATTTTCGAATACCGGAAGGTTTCAGCGCTACTGCTTTATTTGATAACATATTTCTCACGGTGTCACCTTCTCTCTTGTATCTTCATACTTCCTAGCCAATATTGTGCCATGATCTTTATATTTTTTTAATATAAAATGGGTCGCCGTGCTCAAGACGGATTCCAGCGTTGATAACTTATCAGACACAAAGCCCGAGATTTCTTTTAAGGATTTTCCTTCTAAAGTAACCAGCAGATCATAACCGCCGGAAATAAGATATACGGAAGTTACCTCCGGATATTTATAGATCCGCTCGGCAATATTGTCAAAACCCTGTCCGCGCTGCGGTGTCACCCGCACCTCGATCAATGCGGAAACTTTCTCTATGGAAGTCTTCTCCCAGTCGATCATCGTATGGTAACCACAGATAATACCCTCTGCTTCCAATGCTGCCAGTTCATTGACTACATCAATCTCCTCCACACCTAATATAACTGCCAGCTCTTTTAAATCAATGCGGCTGTTTCTCTCTACGATCGCTAATAATTCTTCTCTCATTCTGATCATATCCTCCTTATATTCCCATTAATCTACCATATAGATCTGATCCTCTTTCGGTTTATCCAGATAGCGTTTTTCCTCTTCATTATAGATCACGCGGTCATTGCCATCCGTCGTTCTTCCCACGACCACTGCCGGAATATCCTCTTCGGACAGTGCCTTCACAAGCGCTGTGCCGTCCTCTGCCGTCATGATCAGGCTCCCGCCCGATAACAGCTCGTAGGGATTCAAACCGTAAAATTCACATATCTCTATCGTTTCCTGCTTCACCGGTATCTTCTTCAAGTCTATTTCCAGTCCAACGCCTGCCCGCTGCGCCATCTCCCACAAGGCACCGAATATACCGCCCCGGGATACATCGTGCATGCCGCAAACGCCGGACTTCACGGCGGTGGCGGCCTCCGGTATGATGGACAGATACTTGTCAAAGGCGGCTGCTTCCTCAATCATGCGCGCCGGATATCTCGCACACAGTTCTTCCCCATGCTCCTTTGCCAGCCGTATCGTTCCTTCCAGACCGATCCATTTACTCACCACAATATCCTGACCGGGACCGACTCCCGGCAACAATTTCACCTGGGAAATATGCCTTTTTCCCACTCCGGTCACCACCATGACCGGCCGACGCACGACCGGAGTCACCTCCGTATGTCCGCCGACGATCTCTGTGCCGCACACACTGCAGACGGTTTCTGCCCGCTCCATCAATTCCTGCAAGTCGTACTCCGCTGTCTCTTCCGGCAGCAGAATCGCAAGCAGCACGCCAATCGGCTCTGCACCTGACACGGCCACATTATTTAACGCCATGGATATGGCATAGGTACTAAGATCCTCGACCGGTGCCGACACGGGTGTAGTCGCAAGCACAGTCTCATATCCTTCCCGCAACGATAAAACAGCGCAGTCTGTCCCTACACCTGCGCCATTTATTACTTCTTCTCTATGTGTTTTGATCTTTTTCAATACGGAACGTTTCAACACGCTCTCCGATATTTTTCCTCTTCTCATGACTCTGTGCCTAACATCTGATTGTGATGGGTCTGGTCTACTCTGCCGGTGGTGCCTCCTGTGCTGCTGCGTCTGCCGCCGCCTGAGCCGCTGCCGCATCCGCTGCGGCTTTATATGCACCCGCCACCGCTTTCACTTCATCTATACTGTTAGTCGCTACCGCAGCCATGATGGCATTACGCGCCCCTTCATCAGGTGAAGCAACACCTACCGTCGCACTTCTGGGCGCTTTCATATAGGAGCTGCTGTTGACCTGCTCCCTGCTGACTTCCACACCGTTTTCACGTACTACTTTCCATAACTGCGCCTTATATCCTATGTGCGCCGACTGCACAGAGCAATAGCCTACAGGCAGAGATTCATTTGTATAGATAACCTCCGTATCCGGCACGGTACGCTCCAGAACGACACTTTCGTAGATGACTTCACGATTGCTGTCTCTCGTCTCCACACCATAGATCGTAAAAGTGATCTGTTTGTCCGGCGTAGTAACACCTTCTATATAAATAGGATAGTCCAAGTTGTTTTTAAATTTAAAATCCTTACCGGAAGATTCTGCAATCGCAGCATCCGCTGAAGGGTCCACGTAGGTAACGATCATGGAATGATTGTAACGCTCTGTCACTTCCAATTCCGACAATAAAACAGCATTATACAGCGTCGTGGACACCTGACAGATTCCTCCGCCGAGACTGTCTACCACCTGCCCGTTCAAATAAGAACCGGCCATATAATATCCGTTTGCCTCGGTAAAAGGAGACACCGCCTCATAAGCGGAAAACTCGTCGCCCGGATACATAGTTGTACCGTTGATCAGATTGCAGCCATTGGCTACATTTGCGCTTCTCGACCCACCGGAAGTGGAATAACTGGTGGTAAAAGTTCCGAGTACATCTCTGACCTTTGCAAGATCTTCAGCATTCCCCTTAGGCTCTTCCACGGTAATCACTAAGTCGATCGTGCAGCTTGTACCGTCCCAATCGTTTGTGAGATAATCATATACCGTATCCACAGATGCCGCGGTATCCACCATGACACCGGACTGGCCCTCGGTAATATCGAACCCCTCTTCCGTCTTAGTCAGTGTCGCATTGACTGCTTCCCTGTTGTACTGTGTAGCATTCTCTTCGATTAATGTCCGGATTTTATTTTTATCAAAATCAAATTTTACATGATATACTTTATTCTGATATTCCAAATCCTTCAATTCTTTATAGCATCGCAGGATATCACCGTCCCGGCCGAAATTCGCCGCTTCCTTAAGGATCGCTTCGTTACCCCATTTAAGCCCCAGCTCGGAAGCCGTCGTAACGATGGTGCCGCCTTCGACTGCATTCATCGTGATCTGGGCCTCGCCGAAAGAATTAACATACGTTTCTATCTGATCTTCCGCTTCCTGCAGCGTCATACCGGACAGACTCATGTCATCCACATAAATTCCTGATTCAAATTTATCTTCCCGGGCATTGACCGGCAGCGTAGAAACCGTCAACGCTGTTATCATCAACAAACCCGCCATGGACAGTCTTTTCATGAAATAACCAAACCTTTCTCACATGTAAAATTGCTCAAACATAAAATTAGTGGTATAATTTATACCGCAGAAAAAATCATCGGAATAATCATTGCCAACACGACAATTATAATGATGATCGAAGATATAATCTTCCTTTGTTTTCTGTTAAACATAGATGAATCCTCCCTACTTTCTGAAAGGATATTATATATGAATTTTATATTTAATGCAAGCGTTCTCATACTTTCCGCCGCAATCTTCTTCTACCTCAAATCCCATAAAAAATCCGACGCCTCTTCACGGGAAGCCTTCTGGGAAAGAGAGCTTGCGGCTAACAGCACAAGACGTAAGCCGCTGGATGATCTTGACTACATTACGATTCCCGTAGAAGAGTTTCCGATGTCGCTTCTTGAGGATGTCCCGAAGGTAGAGGACTATAAACAGATTATTCTCTCTTTGAGCGAACTGCCTATCGTCAATTTCACCGGTCTTACCAACACGGAGCTTAAATTGCGCTACGGTGCTCCCAATCTTGATCTTCTGATCCGTTACGATCAGAACTATACTCTTCTGGTTCGCACATTACAGCAGTGGGCACAGCTTCTCTATGATTCGGGATACATCGGGGAAGCTTGTCACATGCTGGAGTTCTCCGTCTCCACAGGCTCTGACGTAAGCTCCACATACCGCCTGCTCTGTCAGATCTATCAGGAACAGCAAACACCGGAAAAAATCCACAATCTGTACCCGATCGCCGAAACGTTAAACTCCGCCATGCAGAAGACTATCGTCCGTATTCTGCAAGAATACGATCAATCTTCCTGCTAGCCTCGCTGCGGGTAAGCTTTTCAATATCATAATCTATTATCAGTTTATGCCTGTCTCTCAATTTATATAACTGTTCTTTCTGCGGTTTCGTGGCCGGCGTTTCCCGTTTCACATTATGCCGCAGTTTTTTTGGCAGAAACAGGCTTTTATTTCCTTCTGCTGCTTCTATATCATAGAACAACTCTGCCAATTTCCGGTACAATTCTACAGTAGCCTGTGCATCGAAAAGCGCCCTGTGCGCACTGTGATTGATGCCGTAATATTCGCACAGATAACCAAGGCTGCGGCTTTCCAGATCCGGCAGATATTTGCGGGCAATCTTAAGCGTATCAATACCGTCTTTCTCAAAGGACAGCTTCTGTCCTACTGCCGCCCTTTTGATAAAAGAATAATCAAATGTCACACTGTGCCCCAGCAGCACACGATCCCCTATCACCTCAAGCAGCTTCGGCAGCACCTGATCGATCGTCGGCGCCGATATCAGCTGCTCGTCATGTATTCCTGTTAATTCAATAATTCGCTCGTCCAGTTGTCTGTCCGGATTCACGAATGTTTCCCACTCTTCTACGGTTACATGATTCTCAACCCTGATTGCACCGATCTCAATGATCTTATCTGTCTTGGGGTTCAGTCCTGTCGTCTCCAAGTCAATACATACATATGAGCCTGTCGGTTTCTCTCCCATTGTGAATCCTCCCTGTTATAGAGCAGTATATCACATTCTACGGGCGAAAAATGCACTTGCCTTATATTTTAGTATAACTTAATTATCTGCGCTCCAACATCTCCATATTTAAGACACTACATATTCGTCAATATATTGTACTATTATCGTAATTCCGCACAACATATTGTATTTATTTTTCTCTTATACCACTTTTCCTACTGCCTTTATCCAAAATTATTCTGTACAGAATATCCTTATTAAAAATTGGAATTTTTTCCTGGAGGAAATCGCCTAAAATAACAAAAAGGATACTCGCATGAAAACAAGAATCAAAGAATTACGATTGGAAAAAAAATTATCACAACAGACACTCGCAAACTATCTGGGTGTCAATCAGACCACATTGAGCAAATTGGAATGCGGGTTATCTACTCCCGATGCCACGCTTGTGGTCAGTGTATCACGTTTTTTTCAGGTCTCTACGGATTATGTTCTGTATCTTTCTGAGGAACGTCTGAGTGCAGATTTGTTATTGGCAGACAACATGCATCTTCTTAAGAAGTATCAACATATGATCTCCATGTTCCAAAAATTGACTCCGCGCCAACAGAAAGACTTCTATAACCTTTTTTGCAGCATACTGGATGTTAATGAGAACCTTTGAAAAATATTCTAATAAATGTCGTATGTAATATACACAAACACATGCCCAGCAACATCTGTCGGCTTTATACATAATAGCATCGCATTTCTAACAGAATGACAGATCATCCCTATAAACCGAAACACCACCTTACTCTGTCATTTCTGATCTTCACACTGCTTTTGGCAGGCGTGTCTAAAAGGCGGAATCTAACGATTCCGCCTCATTTCTTTTCATAATACACTATCGATTACTTATGTTTATACTCTGCAATAGTCCGGTATGCGCTTCCCTATTTGTTCAGGCTCTGCACAAACCGGTCAAATGCCGCCTGTCCTTCCTCCGTCCTCTTATAGACACCGGCATCCTCCAGCACCTGCATAAACACGTTACCGATCTCCTTATGCAGAATATCCATTATATTATCCTTGGTAACGTCCTGATACTTAGGCAGAAACTCATCTACCCAGTCGGCATGCTTCTCAAGCACTTCATCTTTGCGAATGTCTGCACCGGAGACAATTGCCTCTGCCAGACGCTCCATCTCATCCTTTAATCTGGCCGGCAATACCGCTAATCCCATTACTTCGATCAGTCCGATATTCTCTTTTTTGATATGATGCAGATTTGCATGCGGATGGTATACGCCGAGCGGGTGCTCCTGTGTGGTAATATTGTTGCGCAGCACCAGATCCAACTCGTATAGATCGCCTCTCTTTCTGGCAATCGGCGTAATGGTATTATGAGGTTCTCCATCCGTTTCAGCGTAGATGAACACCGCTTCATCCGTATAACCTCTCCACGCTGCCAGAATCACATCCGCTAAAGCAATCAGCCTGTCTGTATCCTGTGATGCAATACGGATTACCGACATCGGCCAGTTTACGATCCCCGCTTTTACATCTTCAAATCCTTTCACGGTAAAGGTTCTCTCTACATCGGCTCTGGCCATAGCAAACTCATAATGTCCGCCCTGGAAATGATCATGGCTCAAAATCGAGCCACCAACGATCGGCAGATCAGCATTGGAGCCCACGAAATAGTGCGGAAACTGTTTTACAAAGTCAAACAATTTACAAAACGTATCGTGTTCAATTTTCATCGGAATGTGCTTAGAGTTAAACACAATACAGTGCTCATTATAATACACGTAGGGAGAATACTGAAATCCCCATTTGCTTCCGTTAATCGTAACCGGAATGATCCTGTGATTCTGCCTTGCGGGATGATTCACACGGCCTGCATATCCCTCGTTCTCGATACAGAGCAGACATTTCGGATAACCGCTCTGCTTTGCATTCTTGGCTGCGGCAATCGCTTTAGGGTCTTTCTCCGGCTTGGACAAATTGATCGTGATATCCAGATCTCCATATTTCGTCGAAGCTATCCACTTCTGGTCCTTCTTGATGCGGTATCTTCTGATATAGTCTGTGTCCTGACTTAATTTATAGAAATAATCCGTGGCCTCCCTGGGATCATTCTTATACTTCGCTTCAAATACAGAGATCACCTCACTGGGTCTGGGCACCAGCATACTCATGATCTTCGTGTCAAACAAATCACGGTAGACGATACTGTTCTCCGTCATGATACCCTGCTCATACGCATAATCCATCATAGAGCCAAGTACATCTTCCAGTTCCTCTTCGCTCATTGTGACATTAGTGTTATCTTCTTCCAGCTCATCCAGCCGAAACAGCTCCAGCAATCTGTTGGTCGTATAAATTTTATCCGCTTCCGTAATTAAACCGGTCTGCAATCCGTATTGTACCAGTTTCTTAATATTCTGTTGAATCATAATATCTCCTTCCCGTCAATTTGGCTTTCTGTCGTCTGCAACACTTCCGGTTTTCTTCACAATGCACCCGGACGCATGTTATTCATGTTAATAAAATGTCAAATCAGAGTCTGCTCGGTCCGTCACCGATCTCTACCACATAGAAATCCGCTGTCTTACCCACACGCTCCTGATACGCTGCACCGACTTTCTCCCTGAAAGCGTCCACCGCTTCATCGCGCACGATACTGACCGTACAACCGCCGAATCCGCCGCCGGTAATGCGGGACCCGATCACACCGTCAATCTTCCACGCTTCTTCCACTAACACATCGATCTCCTCACAAGAAACTGCATAATCGTCTCTTAACGATACATGCGAAGCATTCATCAACTCACCGAACAGCTTCAGGTCATTCTTCTTAAGCGCTTCTACCGCACGAATCGTTCTCTGATTCTCATACACCGCATGTTTCGCTCTTCTGACACGCACCTCGTCCTTGATGGCCGATTTGTTTGCTTCAAACTGCTCCTCGGTAAGATCGCCCAGCCCTTTGATATCAATCACGGCCTGTAACTCCTCCAGCGCTTTCTCGCACTCACTTCTTCTCTCGTTGTACGCCGAATTGACGAGTGAATGTTTCACGTTACTATTGGTTACCACGATCTTCGCACCATTCAGTACAAGGGGCGCATACTCATAAGACAGATCTGCCGTATCCAGGAAAATTGCATTGTCCTTCTTACCCATGGCAGATGCAAACTGATCCATAATACCACAGTTCATACCGTTAAAATTATTCTCGGAATACTGACCAATCTTCGCCAGATCAATATTCGTTACCTCAAATCCGTACAAATCTTTCAGAACGTAACCGGTAAGAACTTCCAGTGAAGCCGAGGACGACAATCCTGACCCGTTCGGGATGTTGCCGTTAAGTACCATGTCCAGACCACAGTCCATCTCCATGCCTCTACCTGCAAAAGCCCACATAACACCCTTCGGATAGTTAGTCCATCCCGCCTTGTCGGAGGGATTTAAATCTTCCAGACTGCTCTCGATTATACCCAGCTCTTCAAAATTCATAGAATAGAAATTTAATTTTTTGTCCGCTCTCTTTCTGACTGCGGCATAAGTGCCGATAGTCAGTGCACACGGGAAAACATGTCCTCCGTTATAATCCGTATGCTCACCGATCAGATTCACACGTCCCGGTGCAAAATAGACATTCACACCCTGCGTATCCCCATACAGTTCCTCAAATTTCTTTAATACTGTTTCTTTCATGCCCATTCTCCTTCTCTCTTAAATTTTATTATACTAAGCGCTCCCAAACGCCTCTTCTTCTCTGTCCGTCCCGCTGTCGTCTCCCGATTCGTCTTTAGCTTTTTGTTGTAAATCCCATATACGCATCTCTTTTATTCCGGATTATATGCGCACACGGTTGCTCTCCCTTGTTTATATGCTTTAATGATATATAATATCGGGCCGTTTTAAAATATCTCTTTGTTAAATAAATCTGTCAAAATGTTATATGAGTTACTATTCCGTCGGCTCCATACCCTTGCCGCATTATGCCGGTGACAACGTATCGTTCAGGCTGTTGATCTGATTAATGAAATCCTCCACCTGTTTCAAATATTCCTTATTACGGCGTGTCCCGCCTTCCTGCATCTGTCTGCGGTAACCCGTGGGCGACATCTTCTTCATCTGTTTAAATGCCTTGGTAAATACAAGCGGATCGTGGTATCCGCAGGAAAGCGCAATACTTTCAATCGGCAGCTCCGTAACTGCCAACAGCTGTGCCGCCCTCGTGATGCGAAATGTCGTCAGAAACTGCTGGGGAGACATTCCCATGGAATTTCTGAAAAGCGTATACAGGTAACTTCTGTTGATGCAGACGTAATCCGCCACATCAGTCACCTTGATCGGATTATAATAATTACTCTGTATGAAGGAAACCGCCTTGCGCACATATGTGTTGGCCCGATCTTCTTCATTCTTTTCTTCCGGTCTGGTTCCCTCGGCTATGATTGACAAGAAAATGCCGAGCTGCCCGTTCCGGCGCAGATCATTGGAAAGCCCGAAAGTATTATGCTCCATCATATCTTTAACGATCCGGTAAATTTCTTCCGACGCATCCGATCTGAAAACGGGCTGTCTGACAGACAGCCCGATATGATTGATATATTCCTCAGCCAATGTACCGCTGAAACCGACCCAGACATAAGTCCACGGATCATGCTCGTCCGCCTGATAAAAAGCCAGCTCGTCCGGCGTAATCAGAAAACCGCAGCCTGCTTCTAACGGGTACTCTTTGCCACCGATGGCAAATCTGCCCTTACCGCTCAGTATATAGTGTACCAGATAATGTGGTTTTAATGCCGGACCGAAGCTGTGCAGTCCCTCTGTTTTGGAAAGTCCGCAGCAGTTCACATACAGACTGCCTGTCTGCTCTCCGGCAAATTCCAGTTTATATGCTTTTTCCATATATTAATCTGCTGCCTCCCGCAGTTTCGTCTTCAACTCATTCCTCCACAAAATGACTTGCTGCTTACAGATATCATAATCAAACCGCCCCATTGCTTCTGTAACGGTCTGCAGATAACCGCTCCAATTATCCGGATAAGCATACTTGGATAATTCGGCTATAATCTCTTCCGCACGGAGAGAGTCATACATGCTCACACTGTCTAACAACTGTCCCAACAGCTGTGCAAGCTCTTTGTCATCCAAAGCTTGTTTCTCCTGCTCTTCCTCTTCTTCAATCGTATGATAAGGCATAATGATATCGTATAGTTCCCTGTATAAGAACAACAGCGCCGGCGTCCTCGCAATAATCGGTTCCCACTCTTCATTCTTGCCATTCTCTTCCAGGTCTTTAGCCAGCTCCGACAGTTCCAGCGCTCCTATGGCTTTTGACGTACTCTTCAGAGAATGTACCTCAATCGTGTATGTCTCAAGATCTCTTTCCTCTACTGCCTTTTCTATAAGATCGGCCTTCTCCTCTATCGTATCCATATAATCGGATAGGACATCTCTATAAAGATTTGCATCATCGCCGGAATATTTCATCCCGACAGCCACATCAATCCCATTCATCTGCCACAGCATAGGGTTAGTTTTCATCCCGCCGTATTCTTCCTGACGCGCCGCCTCCGTCGCATTTCGATTCGAGATCACCTTATCAGCCGGCAGCCATCTGCGCAATGTTCTGTCCATAATACGCATTTCAATGGGCTTTGCCACAAAATCATTCATACCGGCTTCCAGAAACATCTCCTTCGCCCCGCGCACGGCATTCGCCGAAAGCGCTATGATCGGTACGGTACGGAAACGTTCTTCCTCCATGGCCCGGATAACTTTGGTCGTTTCCACGCCATCCATCTCCGGCATCATATGATCCATAAAAATAAGATCGTAGACGCGATTCCGTACCATCTCTATCGCCTGTTTACCGCTGTAGGCCATCTCGATACACATCTTATAAGGCCGCAGCAGCCCCTCTGCTACCCTCAGATTCACCTTATTATCATCCACAAGTAATATTCTGACAGTGGGTGCCGTAAAAGTCACCTGCCGTCCTTCTTTCTTGCGTTGCTCCCTATGTACCGCGTTCTCTTCCGGTGGCAGGGGCAGTACTATCTGCGGATCGCTCTCAATACACGGCCTGTCATCTATCACTTCCTGCCTGACCGTAAACATGAATTCCGAGCCTTTGCCCGGTTCACTCTTCGCCTGGAGCGTGCCCTCCATCAATTCAACCAGTCTCTTAGAAATCGCAAGTCCCAGACCGCTTCCGCCTCTGGACCGGTTCATACCGCTGTCCGCCTGTTTAAATTTCATGAACAGATCCTCCAGCTGCTCCTCGGAAATACCGATACCGGTGTCCGTCACACAGACCTTCAGATCAGTCTTATTATTCTCCCCCTCAATCGGGATTGCCGCCACTTGCAGGCGAATGCTGCCTCTCTCCGTATATTTCGCCGCATTGCCGAGCAGATTCAGCATGATCTGCTTAATGCGTATGCCGTCCCCTTTTAATCGGGCAGGAATATCCGGACTCACATCTACCATAAGCACTACCGGTTTCTCTCCCAGTATAACCTGTGCCACATTCACGACATCATGTACAATTGATGTGATCTCATATTCTTCCTCTGTGATCTCAAGATTACCGGCATCTATTTTTGTAATATCCAGAATATCATCGATGATGGCCAACAGATCTTCTGCGGCTGCCCGTATGTTATACAGATATTCTTTGTCCTGATTCGGCAACGCGTCATTGCGCAGCGCCAGCTCCACCATACCCGTAATTGCATTCATCGGTGTCCTGATCTCATGGCTCATATTCGCCAGAAATTCTTCCTTAGCCTGTGCCGCCTTCTCTGCTTCCCGTGCCTTCTGCTCCACCATGCTCTGCTGGTGCTGCTGTTTTCTGATCAAAAGGATCAACAGACCCTGTACCAGATACACGCTGAAAATTCGAATCGTGACTGCGATTGAACTGTCATGCAACAGAAAACTCTGCCACTCTCCCTGAAAAAACAATTCATACAGAATGAAGACCGTGCTCAAACCAAGCATCAGATAATTAGCCTGCAGAATATGATAAAAAGATATCAGGCAGACAGCCGCGCAAAAAACGGTATAGACCTCCGTGAACTCCTGAAGCATTACACTGTATGCAAAAATATTAATAAAGGTAAATATTGAGATCGTGTACGCCTGAATCTCAGTCTTACTGCCTCCGGCTCTCACAATCAGAAGACTTAAGAAGAAACTCGCCAAGGGTACGACGATCCAGCTTCGACCCATATCAAGATAAATAATGACAAATATAAAGTACACTAAATAGAGACAAAAAGCCCCAAATAAATATCTTGGAACTCTGTCTTTGTCAATTCCGCACATAGCAATTCCTCTTTATTTACTCGGCAAACGCTTCCGCTATTTTGGCAAGCAGCGCTTCCTTCGCAACCGGCTTGACGATATAGCCCGCCGGATTTAAGGAAAGACACTCCATAACCGTGGTTTTATCCGTTTGCCCCGTGAGAAAATAGACCGGAATATCTTTGGTAGCTTCTCTGCTCTTAATGATCTTAAGAACAGCGGCGCCGTTAAACATGGGCATCATATAATCCAGAAGAATCAAATCCGGCGTATATTTTAACAGGAAATCAACCGCCACTTTGCCGGAATTGACAACTGTTACTTTATAAGTGTCCTGTAAATAATAACGCAGTATCTTTAACATATTCACATCATCATCTACAATCAGAATGTGTTTCCTGTGTGACATATCACCTGTCTGCTCTAGTACGATCTTCTCCTTCTTTTCCTCCATGTGTGCTTCACCGCCTTCCCCCGTTACCGATTAAGCATAGTTTATCGCTATCTGTATTATAACATTAAATGTATATTCTTTCCATGTCTTTATACCGGAGTCGGGGCAAAAAGGAATGCCGGATCATTTATTGATCCGACATTGCTGTATCCGCCTGTTTGGCATTGTTCCTATAAATTTTTACATCTTGCAGAAGCTGATCCCACGCTTCCTCATGCTCCACATAATAGAGCGGGCACATCTTGCCGCCACAGTCATAGTGGCGCAGGATATCCTCTGTGGACAGATCATATTTATCGATCAGCCATGCCAGAGTATGTACCAGCGTATCATACGTTTCCCACGTAAACGAACCGTCCTCCGACAGATAGCAGCACTCTATAGATATGGAATCCTCATTCCTCGTCATGACCGCGTATGCCTGCTCATCAAAAGGAATGCACTGAATCAACTCCCCCTCATAGCCAATGATCAGATGCGCACTCGCCGAACGTTCCTGTGTCAACGCCAGATTTGCAAAATAACTCCTGTTCTGTGCCGCTGACGTCCTAGGATTTGCCGTGTAATGCACAAAAATATTTTTTACCTTCTTAAGCGCAGTTCCCGGTCTTGAGAAGTCATTGACTTCCAGAAGATCCTCTATGATTTCCGGCGGTGCAATCCCTTTGTCAATATCCGTTATTTTCTCCGACATTTTCTGTAAAGCACTTTTGCCGCTGTGACTATGCGTGGACCGGTAGATTTCCCCTGTCATGAAATAAATCATAATCAGACATGTCAAGGCAATCAGTACCGACACCGTTCGAACGATGTACGCCTTCCTTTTTCTTGCCCTGCGCCTTTTGATCGACTGCACGGGACGCGCGCTGCCCATATAGGTGCTTCTCGTGTTGATCCGGTCTTCCACCCGTGTCCCCTGATATCGTCTGATATCCTGCACCTGTAATTCACGCTGCGGACTTCGCTGTCTCGTCTGCCTCGCCTGACCGCCGCTCTGTTCCCGTCGCCGCTCATACGTCTGCAGGCTCCTGCCTGTGCGGCCTGCATAATTCCGGTTGCCTCTGCCGCTGTCTGCCCGACCCCTGCTGCCCACATAACCGCTACGGTTCCTGCTGTTGTTTCTTCGGTTCCTGTTGCCGTAAATTTCCTGTTCCTCATCTGTATCCAGTTCCCACAATTCCAGTTCTACATCCTGATACCGGACACCCTGCTGTCTTTTTCTCTGTGCCTGTCCCACTCGTCTTCCCCTCTTTTGTGTATCAACCGTGTGTACTATTGTATCTAGTACACTTCCCTTTTTATATTAGAGACCACAAGTTAAGAAAAAGTTTCATAAATCTTAATTTTTTATGAAAAAATGTGATTTTCGCGGGGTTACGAGTCTTGCTTTGCAAACTCGAAATATGCCGAAGACCCTTATTATGACAGATAATCGACAATGCGGGAATATAAATCGTCCAGCCACCGGGCATAGCTTTCATCACTGTCCGCCGCTTCATCCGACCATAATGTCCCCACTGCCTCCTCTAACTCTGTTCTGCTATAGGACAGTCTTCCCGTGGATGCCGGCTTCACAGCCTCTTCGGAATCTTTTTCTCCGGATATTGTACCCGATTCATACCGCTCCAGAATAAAATTGCATTCATCCAGATTCTTAATCGTTGCAAAAAGCATAGCCGCATTAAAAAACAGAAGGTCCGCATCCGTATCCGACATATACGTATTTTCATTTTCTGATGGAAACTCATACCGAATATCAAGAGATAAAGCAGTTTCCGGCTCTGTTTCCAGCGTATGAAGTGTAATGTCCTTATAGGTTAACCCGTCTGTCTGCGGCAAAGCATTTACAAGAGCGCCAGTTTTAGACGCATCCCCCAGATACTCTGTTCTGTTTTTAGCCAATGCTGCACATATCTCAGTGCGAAATCTCTGACCGACGCTGACCACGATCCCTTGCTCTGCCGCCGTCTCTAACTCAGTGTTGATATATTCCATTTCACTTAGATACTTCTCTTTTACGCCGGAATAATCCGCCTTCACATAGACGTAGCATTTCTGTGGGAAACCCCCGGCAGTCCCGCTCACCGTTACGATCTGCTCATTGGGAAGATAGTCACTTGAGCCTTCTGTTGTGATCTGTTCATTGGGCAGGTAATCTCTCGATTCTTCTGCGGGAATCGCTGTACTGCTGCCGTCATCATCTATCACATAGGTCGTATCGTCATTGATATCCGTGCCCGGTACGCCATCCACAGAATCCGGCTCATCCGGATAAAAAATATCCTCATGTCCCAGTATGCCATATGTCTGCCCTTCCGCCGGTGTATATTCATGTTCCAGTGCGCCATATGTCTGTTCCCCTGCCGGCGTATACTGGTGCATCGTTACATGCTCCAAATTCTCGGTTGTTATGATCTGTTCATTTGGCAGATAATCTCTTGATTCCTCGGCTGTGATCTGTTCGCTCGGCAAGTAATCCCTTGATTCTTCTGCAGGAGTCGCTGTGCTGCTGCCGTCATCATCTATCACATAGGTCGTATCGTCATTGATATCCGTGCCCGGTACACCGTCCGCCGGTTCGTAATCATGCGTTGTCGATCCCTCGGTCGTATAGGAATGCCTCGAAAAACCATATGATTTCAGGTAAGGATTCAAACCGTAATTTCCCGTTGGAACGATCCTGCTGCCGCTGTCCAGCAATGCAACAGCCTCCTCGTAAGAAAGCTCTCGGAACCTGCCTGCCTCTTTGCCGGATGCGGCCTGATAAATAATCAAATCAGTGCCCTCCTCATTCGTGTCATAACTGCTGATCCCGGCGATCGTCTCCGGCAGGCTGATCTGCATATCCCCCGCAACGAGAGTAATTTCTCCCTCCCATGTGTGTCCGGCAAACAAAGGCTGCTTCGTAAATGCTGCCACCGATATAATCATGATCAGGGCAAGCACCGCCACTACAGCCGCTCCCAGAACTCTAGGCTTCTCGGCAATAAATCTGATCCGCTCCTTCACGCTCTTACCGCTCCCTTTCATCGTTGTCGCCGTACATGCAATATCTGCCAGCTTATTTTTACCGTTAATAATAGACAGCAGTGTCTCCCCGTAAGGAATCCGCTCATCCTCTCCCAGAATCAGAAGAGCCGCTTCATCACAGGCAAGCTCACAATCCCGTTTGGATAGCACCGCTGCCACCCACACGAGCGGATTCATCCAATAAACAGCCAGCAATATGCTGCGGAGAATAGCCCAGAAACTATCCCCGTGCTTTCTATGACACATCTCATGAGTCACCACATGCCGGAGTTTGTTCTGATCCTCTGTAATATCCGGTGTCAGATAGATAGCTTCCCGCCCCGGCAATCCGTACAGACACGAAGAAGTCAGATAGTCTGTTGTATAAAACTTGATTTTCCCTGTTTTTGCGGCACGTCCATGACCCGTTCCGCCCGATGACTTCCCGCGGCATATGTCCTCCAACTCGTCGGGAAGCACGAACTCTTTACGGTCCCTATGCAGCCTGCGGGAAAAAATAATATTCGTGATAATCATCCATAAAGCAACGGTAACCATACCGCCACCCCATATCCCGCGCAGAATATCCAACCAACTGGCTCCGATCCTTCCCGCTAAGAAAACACTTGTGGGACCGTCTGCCGCATAGGAAGGGATATCCGTATCTTCTCCCAGCATAAACTCCGCCATCTGTCCGGCAAACGGACTGTTAAGCGACATGGTAAAACGCGCCGGCTGCTCCAACTGCTCCGTCACGTCACCGAATCTCTCTTCCAATGCCTCCACCAGATCCATAATGCGGAATTCCTCTATGGAACCGATCGCCATATGAATCTGTGCCGATGACGGAACAATCAATCGGAGCGCTACCAGAAACCACAGCGCATACTGCAATCTGCTGCTGATCTTTCCCCGAAAAATGACCCGTATCAGCATAATACAAAGTATCAAAACCGAAGATGTTATGATGATCTCTTTCATTTTCTATTCATACCCTTCCTGCCATTTGCAATGGCTTATGCAGACCTGTCTATTAACGCACTCCTTAATTCCTTCGTTTTGCCTGCTCCAGAATATCATACAACTCTTGTATCTCGTCCCTCGACAGGGCTTGATCTTCCACCATGGCATTGACCATCATGCCGAGGCTGCCCCTGTATACTTTCTGTAAAAAGCCGCGTGTCTCCTGCATGGACACTTCCCCCCGTGGCACGATCGGATAAAACACTTTCGCCCGTCCTTCCTTGCGATGCGCAATCGCCTCTTTTTTCTCCATGCGATTAAGCATCGTGATAATAATGTGTTTATCCCAGCCCGTCTCCTCCTGCAATGCCGCCGTGAGTTCCGTGATAGTACTTCCCTCGCTCTCCCAGAGACGATTCATGATCTTCCATTCTCCGTCCGATAAGCTGACCATATGTAATATCCTTCCCTTCCTGGTATATTATGGTATACATCCGTTTACCTCTATGTGCTTATGATATACTTAAGGTATACGCTTGTCAACCTTTTTGTGTTGCCAATGAAGAATTAACAGAAATAAAATGACACCAAAACAGCCGCCACTACCGAAAATAGTGACGGCCGCTGCCATAAAACATTATGTTATTGTCTTTCTTTCATTGGACATTAACCTAAATTTATCTGCCATATAACACTGATTTATTCAAATAGTTTTTGTATTATATTCCCAAAACTTTATTAAATCATTTAGTTTTGGGAATATCATCTTTTGCTTTCGATGTATATTCTTTTACCAACTCAGCCTTTGCTTCGGTATATCCGTCCCTATCATGCTCATATGGTTTCCACAAACTAAGCTTCAGTTTTTCATATTCTTTCGCGGCATCAGGATGTGCGATCAAATAATCGCGGAAATACAGTTCATCGTTATCGCCCGACCTGCGCAAGTGCAGATGAAAAACCCGCTCTGCAAAACCATCTTCCGTGTATCCTTTATTAAAAGACAAACGCCGGTCATTTTCCGACATACACAAATATCCTGCTTTAACCAAAATTTTTTTTAAAGTCTGAAAATCGCTGTCCTCTGTTATTTCAACAAGAATATCAATGATCGGTTTCGCCCATATCCCTTCTATTGCCGTACTCCCGATATGACTGATACGAACCACTTGGCTGACCGGAAGAATTTCTTTCAGCATGGCTGCTTCCTCTGCATACCATTCACTCCAATATGGCTTATGCTCAGTTAGTATAATCGGAAACAACTGCCACAACTCTTCAAGGCTCATCTCTGATAATTTTTTACCCATACAGTTAGGTCTCCTTCCGGCACATGGCTTTCTCTTTAATAATTTTCTCCAAACAGCCATTCTAACGCGT
The DNA here is from genome assembly GCA_014804355.1 of Lachnospiraceae bacterium. Taxonomy (GTDB): domain Bacteria; phylum Bacillota; class Clostridia; order Lachnospirales; family Lachnospiraceae; genus UBA3282. The sequence goes on along the minus strand of JAAUZY010000006.1, from coordinate 40,166 downwards.
TAATTCTTCGTATCCCCTCGTAATCTGCCTCCGGGTCATTGTCCAACGTCAAAATATATTTCGGATAATTATCCGAAAGCTGCTGCAACGGTGCCAATTCCCGGTGAAGCACTTCCTCATTGCGGACAGTCGCCGCCACCTGAAAATAAACGAGCCCCCGCTCATTGCTTGCAACAAAATCGATTTCCAAATCATTTAATTTCCCAACATATACATTATATCCTCGCCGAAGCAGTTCGAGATAAACTATATTTTCCAATATATGCCCTACGTCTATGGCTTTCGAACCAAGCAGGACTCTTCTTAATCCAATATCCACGACATAATATTTTTCCAGCGTTTTCAGATACTGCTTTCCTTTTATGTCATATCTCCTTGCTTGATATAGGACATAACTTTCCAGCAAGGCAGCAATATATTTTTCAACCGTCTTTGTGTCAATCTTCCTGCCGTCGGATGTCATCGCATCAGCTATCTTCTTGGTAGAAAGATAGTTCCCTATATTGTCAAAGGTAAATCGGACAACACTCTCCAACATCATCGGATCACTGATCTTCTTTCTTGCCGTGACATCTTTTAATACAATCGTACTATATACTCCATTTAAATAATCATTCAATTCTCTCGGGCTAGCTTTCAAATCTAACGCATAGGGCAGAGAACTTAATTCTATATACCGTCTGTAAGATTCCTCTAAGCGGTTTCTGCCACCTGTGGCATCCACATACTCTTTAAAGGACAGCGGCAACATCTTAATTTCAACATATCGACCGGATATAAAAGTTGCAATTTCACTGGAAAGCATATAGGCATTGGAACCGGTTAAATACAAATCAATATCTTTCTTAATAAATAGGCTGTTCACAACATCCGGAAAATCTTTTACATTCTGAATTTCATCTAAAAACACATATAATTTTTGCCCTTGAACCATATGTTCTTTTATAAAACGATAAAGCTTTTGCGGGTCACGCAATTCATAGAAATCATAATCTTCCAGATTAACAGCTAAAATCCGGTTATCGGGGATACCCTCGCGCTTCAAATAATCTTGAAAGATTTCCATTATAGTAGATTTGCCGCATCGTCTGACTCCGGTAATAACCTTAATCAGTTGCTTATCTTTCAACGCTATCAATTTGTTTAAATATTCTTTTCTTTCTATTCTGTCCATACACAGTCCTCCTGTGCATAGTATATTCCTTTTTTATATAATTATCAAATATTTTTGGGATTATATTCCAAAAATATTTGATAATTATTTAGTTTTCGGAATATAATCTTTTTTTCGATGTATATTCTTTTATCAACCCAGCCTTTACCTCTCTGTATATCCGTCCCTGCAACGAGAATATCATTAATCGGTTTCGTCCATATCCCTCATATTGCTAAAGTGAATTATCAAATGTAAATCCCACTTCATTTTTTTCTTTTGCAATAAACGTATTATATTTTCCACTTGTATACTCTGCAACAACCTTATTCCAAAAGTTCTGGGCCGGCAAATTGTTAGTCCACTGAGATATTTCCCATCCACCCGGGAACATATCAAAAATCTTTATGGCAACTGCCTTACCAACTCCTTTTCTTCTATATTTTTTCATCACAAAAAATTCAGCAATATTGTGTGGGTTTGATAAATTATTATGTTCGCAGCAAGACCTTATTAAAACTAACCCTGCAAGTTTTCCATTCACTCTGATAAAGAAAGGATATCTACCTTCTTCATTCCAATAATCGTCAATACGCGAATATCCAAAATAGCCATATTCATTTATATCATCATCAGAAAAAACAGAAAAATCATAATTATATAATTCCATCATTTGAACAAAAACAGATTTTTGTTCAATTACTATAGGTTCTATACTAATATTCATAAATATTAAATCCCCCTGCTCAACCACAACCTGTCCGTTATTTAACGGTGTTTCTATTCTGTCCTGAAAAAGCACAAAAACTCCAATTCTCACTATAAAACAGCAAACCAATACAAACAAAATAATCCCATTGCCCAAACTCACTGCCGCAATCATCCCCGAATTATCTTTCAGTTTACTAATCATTGTATTATTATAATACATAATCAAAACAAATGGTGTTATAAACCAAGTCATTATTATTTTCAAGATTACCAGCTTATCAGTAAATTCTATATTCTGCTGCAATAAATACTTTGGTGCTAATTCCAGTAACAATGTAGTTCCCACAACGATAATTAGGAATAAGCACTTAAAAAATTTATAAAATTTCATCATTCCTCCCACATTACAATTATGAATATTAAGTGTTTATCAGATACTTTAAAATATATTCTTCAAAATTTTCTACAGCATTTTTCACAAATTTCTTTCTGTTTTGTTTATCAACAAGATGGATTGCACAGGAATTCATATTCTTGAAATCCGGCACATCATCATAATAACCTTCCCGACGCTTTCCATTTGGGTAACACCATGTAACCCACCAGTTCACAGGAGTAATAACATCTCTGTTGATATATTTTGCAGCCTGTTCTAACATTTGCTCTGTTATCTCGTCCACTTCACAGCCTTTTGAAATTCCATCTTTTGTCTCTGCTTTTGAATCAAATAAAGTAATTCCTGCAACAAGATTGTATTCCACTTCTATGCGAAACCACATTTGAATATTTTTAGGATGAAAATCTGCTTTTTTCACTATGTAGTTTAATCCCGGAAAAGTCGTTGAGCTTCCGTCATAAAATTTCTCATTGCATTTCTCTTCATATGTATAATAATTGTATTTTTTCTCAATCTCCAATCCATATTTCGGTGCTATTTTTTCCATCTCCTCCTTGAAATCATCAAACATAAGCCGCATGAGATTTACCTTTGCCGTTTTAATAGCCCTTTCAATTTCTATTCCCGCACGAAAATAATCAGGCGATTCATATAATAACTTCAGATTTTTCTCCATAATTTTTTTATTCCTTTCATCTGTCACCACATGAATTGCATCAATATACTGCATAACCGTTGATTTTATAGGTTCATCTAACTGTACAGTCAGTTTTTTCAACCAGCCGCATATATCATCTGACCATGAAATACATTGTACACAGTCAAGAGGCAAAACATCTGTCCTATCCTTCTTTTTTCGGCTATATTCAGAAGGAACATTCCCAAACCTTGTCAGATAAACTATACGGGCATTTTGGGCATATTGATAATAGTCATAGCATTGCCCTTCCTGTTCGTCTGCATAGATTTTAACTTCAATGGGAATAAAAAAACGAGAGTTTTGAATTACAATGTCAATGCGTCGTTCATTATCTATCACAAACTCTTTCATAACATCCGTATGTGCAAGCAATACATCGCTCATAGAATATTCTTTTAAGATATCCCGCATAAAAGATTTTAAAAACAATATTCCGCATCCATGTTGTCCTTCAGGATTTAATAAATCTGCTAAAAAACGACACATGATAACTTCCTTCGCATTGATTTCCAATATGTCAAATACATTGTAATCAGATAATAATTCGTAGGGTGGAAATTCCTTGTTATTCTCACTTATTTTGAATAAAAGTTCTGCGTTATACTCCATGCCATACTCCTTTAAAAATTAATCAAAAGATATGTTGCTCTCCAAATGCTCCCAAATAGATTCTTCCGTCATAGGATAATAAGTAACAACCATCACGCACCCCTCTGGAAGCGTCTCCTTCACCCAATTATCATACTCCTGTCGAACCATCGGCTGTACATCGGCATCCTCTGTTGTCTTGCCGTCTTCCAAAATATAATACAAGACTCCGTCGCCATCTGTATCCAGTTCACTAGGAAAATTCTCACTGTTAATCTGTCTGTCCCATGATGTTACATAGTATTGCAATTGATAGCTGTCTGTATTTACATCATACAAATATAAAGTATAGGGCCATATCCCTCTTACCTCAGGATCTTTCCCATGATTATGGGAGTCCGATACTTTGATAAATCCGTTACTATAATAAGTGGTATCCACCCATTCAGCCAGTTCTTCCCGCAGTGTGTCTTTTGCCGCATCATAGTCATAAATTACCTCGCACATACTTCCCAGATTGCCCGTATTAAAATTAAAGATTAATTCCTCTCTACCGTCTCCGTCCACATCCAATATTGCAAATGCATTATTCTCAAATCCCCAACGCTCATCAACATTATATGCTCTGCCATTTGGATCTGTATGTTCTTGCATAATCTGTTTCAGCACTTCTGCGTATTTGGCATAAAGTTGTGATAATTCTTCCGAATCCACTTCTTCGGAATTCAATTCTCCAAATATTTGAAATGTCGTTTCCAAATTTTCCTGTATATCTGACTCCGTATTGATTTCCTGTTTCTCATCCCTGGCTCCCTCCGCGGTATTCGTTAAAAGATTTGTTTCCTTTCTACCATCATAGTACAACAAAATTTGCTCATCAAACTGTTCTTCCCCGGACAAAATAACTTCCACATAATCTTCATGCCATGTAACTACCCATGAATCATCCCGTATGCTTTTACCATCATCACGTATCGTAAAATCTCTCTTTGACACCTTTTGTTGATTTTCCAAAAGAATTAGCCGTCCGTTCGCTGGACCAAAAGGCCATGCCGCTTCTCCGACAGCCTGCAAAACCAGCTCATGCGTTCCATCCGGTGAAATCGATGTGGTAATTGTTGTTGCTTTATACTCTGTTCTGTAGACAAAACCCATCCAGAACAGGGCTATTATGATAATAACCGTAACAATAATGCCCAATATTATTTTAAATGCCTTTTTTATTCTTCTCTCTGTTTTTCTATATAACTCTTCCCATTCCTGATCTGTCATGCCACACTAACCTCCAGCCGTCTGCTATACAGACCCAGACATTGCCTTCATCATAATATCTGTTTCATCCTAACCATCAGCTTCTCCATCAACCTTCTGCCCCGGCATTCGTAACAATGTTCCCTGAAAAATCCAGTATCCATCGCCGGAATCTTCTTTTCCCTTATTCTGCGCCGTTTCTTCGATCGTCGCTCTGTTAAGTTCATATATCTCCGCATATCTGAATGAAGAGCCTAACATTTCTTCGGCGATTTTCCAAAGGGTATCTCCTTTCTTTACGACATATTCTTCCGACACTGTTTCATCATCCGCCATATACCCTGCTTCTCCTGTCAGATCATCATTTGTCATATGACCGGACGATTCTTCCGGGTAATAATCTGCAATATAACCCTCTTCTTCCTCTGGGAAATCCTGATATCCCATATATAAATACCGTACCGGCACAATCGATTCGTCTTCCGGACAAAATACGGATACACTGTAGCCCGAGAAATAATATTCCTCCGCCGATGGCATCCTGCTCTCTCCCTTATGATTCAGATAACGTATCCCTTCCGAACTGTGCCATTCACGCGCCCCATAATACAGGATACCAAAGTTCTTCTGCCTGCTCCATTCTGCCACTGTCTCCTTTAACGGCATTACGGAAACTGCCTCAACAAGCGGTCTGAAATCTTTATCAATATCAAAATTCTCTCTATCTGCGCCACCCATATAAATATCTATTTTCTTTGATCGGGCAGCTTTATATGTTATTAAGTAGCTGTCCACAAAATCACCGTTTTCATCAAAACCGCACAGCATCGTATCAAACGTCTGGATCGTTCCATCCGGCGCAAAATGCAGATTAAAACTCGTTGCCAGACATAATTTTTCCGGCAGCTTCACCTTATCCTTGATATCTTTCATAATCCCGTCTATGCCCGACTCATAAATATTATCATGCACCAGTGTAACGCTTCTTTTATCCTTCAGATCATCCAGATACCATGACAGTTTCCCATGATAAGGCAGCGCGCTTTTTATCACAAGAGTACTTCCATATACCGTAACGACAGCCAGAAAAATGCCTGCTGCCAATCTGTACTTCCTTTTTCCCAAAGCATTTACCGTCGATAATTTTAAATCCAGAAAATCCTTCTCGTCATGGTCAAGTTCCTGCAATTTCGTAGTAGCCACAGATTTATCTTTCAGGAAAAGCTGACAGTAACCATCTCGCCTGATATACCACTTCACATCTTCTGCCCTGATTTCCGAAACACCACTCCATGATTCACTTAACATCTCTTTTCTGCTATAACAAATCCATAGATAAAGACCATATACCGTAACCCCTATCCACCACAGCAGACAGAGAAGCAAAATCGGAATATTCTTATGTAGTCCACCAAATTGGCAGACCAAATACAAATGAAACCATGTGATGCTGTAAACCCCCAGATTTACCGGTCTTGTCCCCACATACCATACAGTTTTCCAAAAAAGCGACACCCTGCTATTTTCGTATGACAAGTCCTTTATATTCCCATGTTCTTCCTTGGTCGGTTGACTCATATTTTGCTTTGGTTCCGCCATATTCCGAATACTCCTCCATGCCTACATACAGACATAAAATATCGCCATGTACTTCCGGCGCATATGCTATAGAATAATACTCCGGCACCTCCGTAAGCTCCTGATATTCCCACGTCTTTCCACCATCCTGCGTCCGCCAGATATCCGGTTCCTCCGAACTCCGAATGGTCATAAAGCCTATGCTGTTATTAATAAACGCAGCTCCCATTGTCAGGGAATGACCTTCCGTGAGCATATCCGGCACCGCGCCTACATACTGCCACGACTTCCCGCCGTCTTCTGTACGGAATAAGACTGACATTTCATGCCAGACAACACGCTCTCCCGTAAAAATCAAGAAACCATCCTGTCCGTTTTCCGTCCATTTCATCCCCTCTCTCAAAGAGTTCTTCCAATGTAACCGGCACCTCTTGCCACACCCCGTCTGCACCGCTTACCTGTAAAACGCCCTCGCCGGTATCGACTTGATATGCATTTTCACTTATATCTGCCGATAAAGCGGCATCTTCGTCGCTACCTGTTCCCAATGGCCCTGTCTTTATTCCATAAACCAGATCTACCTTCGGAATATCCGAAAAATCTGCCTGCGAATACTGCGCCATATAAGCCTGAAGAACATCTGCCGTTTCCGCGATTCCCTCTAATTCAAAGACATAATCCTGCACCATACAAATCCGCAGCGTCCAGTCAAAATACGCATAATAACCGTCTTTTTCATGCGCAATCTGCGCTCCGGTAATATCAGCACCGGCTTTCTGAAACCAATCAAAAACGGTTCTCTGGCTTCTTGACTCCGATAAAGAAAAGACCTTTCACCTTTTCTTCCCTGCAAGCCCGTTTCCAAAGCAGCCGCTTCAAGGCTCTCTCTGATATCTGTTTCCGAAACGATGCTTAACCGGTTGATGCAGTGCCTGCGAAACCGTATATAACTCCAATAATGTAATGCCATTACGAGTGCTGCCGAGATGAGCCAGATTAATACCGCCAGCTTTTTCCAGTGAAGATACAGCACATAAGGCAGATCAAAATAATTTATGACCCGGTTCACAAAATAATCCGGCCACATATTATTTCCCAGAAAAAGAAGATGCCACAATAAAAGCTGTAGTGCCAGAATTGCCCATATCGCCTTTCTCCATTTTGCCCTCATGAATTCAAAACTCCCCCATTTTTACTTATTCTGTGGCCTCCGAATTTCTCTATGCTATTCCGTCCGCGTATTCGGGCCCTTCTCTTCAATAAATGCCTTCAAATCCTCTAAGTCCTGCGATGAAAGTCCTTCTCCGTCATATAATGCAGTCACAAAGTTTTTCAAAGAATTCTGGTACATTCTCCGCAAAATATTCCTGCTTTCTTTTTGCAGATATTCCTCTTTTTTTACTAAAGGGGTATACCAATTGATTTTCCCGATCTTCTCCACACTGACGAAACCTTTTGTTTCTAAACGGTTCAGAAAAGATAAAATAGTCGGTGCAGCTACATCCTTTTTTAGGTGCTCCTCAATTTCCATTCTGTTGACCGGTCTGTTATATTTCCATATGATCATCATAATTTCCAGTTCAGATTCCGGTAATCTTTTCATGTATTTTCTTCTTACTCCCTCATTTTTTACGTTTGCCTAAATTGAATTTATACTTATTTTACAATTGCCTAAAATATATGTCAATATGAGGTTTGGAATTTAAACCAAAAGCCAAAGAAGCCGCCACTACTGGAAATAGCGACGGCTGATACAATTAGTTTAAAAATTCATACAATAAGGTACAAATAAATGTTTTTCTAATTTATCTCATCCTTATACTTCTCATACAATGCCTGCAGCTTATCTATATCCTCATCGGACACACTGTTCTGCAGATATTCCTGCACTTGAGAGATCGACTCACTGTTGACACCATCTCCCACAATATCCATAACATCAGACAGCGTATCGCTGTCGGCATATTTCTCGATAATTGCCTCTGCTTCCTTCTTATCCGATTCATCCATATTATTGACAATCTCTTTCGCCTTAGCGGCTGCCTGCGGATCACCCACACTCTCCAGAGCCTTTTGGAATGCCTGTTCCATGACCTGCTCCGTCACCTTTTCAGTCACTGCAGATTTGATCCCATCTGCCAGATTTCCCCGCACCAGCCCAATCAGAACAACAACACACACTATTATCACAAGGCTTAGAAAAATAACCATTCCCATGCCTTTCTTCTTTTTCTTTCCACGTTTACCCATAACGTCTCCTTTAATCAAAACTTACATTCTTCCTTAAAACTCATCTCGCACGATAAGTTTTCCCTTAAACTCATTTATGTTAATTATACCCAAAAAGTCATTTCCTGCAATCAGTTTCTCAACCTTGCAGCATATGACTGTGCAATTAAGGAAACTGTCTGATTCGAAACCCTTATATAAAATATTGTATCTGCTTTTAGAATCAAAATAAAACAACGAACAATACGAAACGCCGGAAAATCAATCCCGGCGCTTCATCATTAATCTTAATTCTATGCTTTCACCAATCTCACGGTCTCCCTTGCAATGGCAAGCTCTTCATTGGTGGGGATCACCATCGTAGTGACTTTTGCACCCTCATCGGAGATAATCACTTCTTCACCCCGGATCTGGTTCTTCTCCGGGTTAATATTCGTTCCGAGGAAACCGATATATTCCCCGATCTGCTCCCTCGCCGCAGCATTGTTCTCACCTACTCCGGCAGTAAACACGATTACGTCTACACCGTTCATCGCCGCGGCGTACGCGCCAATATATTTCGCTACACGATAAGCAAATGTTTCCAATGCAGTCCTGGCCGCCTCATTTCCCTGTGCTTCCGCCTCTGCCAGATCACGGAAATCACTGGAAACGCCGCCGGACAGACCGAGTACACCGGATTTCTTATTGCAGATATTAATAACTTCCGCCGCGCTGATTCCCTCTTTTTCGGCAATAAAAGTAATGATCGCGGGATCTAAATCTCCTGAGCGGGTACCCATGATCAAACCTTCCAACGGTGTAAGCCCCATGGAAGTATCTACGGACTCACCATATTTTACCGCGGATACCGAAGCACCGTTACCGAGATGACACACAATGATCTTTAAATCTTTAATGTCTTTTCCTAAAATCTGTGCGGCACGCTTCGATACGAAATCATGGCTTGTGCCATGGAACCCATAGCGGCGTACTTTATATTTCTCGTAATAGGACAGGGGCAGTCCGTACAGATATGCCTTCTTCGGCATAGTCTGGTGAAATGCCGTATCAAACACACCCACCATCGGCACATTCGGCATGATCTCCTTACAGGAATTAATACCAATCAGATTCGCCGGATTGTGAAGCGGCGCCAGATCATTACACTGCTCAATCGCTGCCAGCACCTCGTCGTTCAGCACAACAGATGTTGCAAACTTCTCTCCGCCATGAACGATACGATGTCCTACCGCGTCGATCTCGTCAAGAGATTTTATCACACCCACCTGCGGATCGGTCAGCTTCTCGATCACAAGCTGTACCGCCGCTGTATGATTCGGCATATCCGCCTCTGTCTTGACTTTTTCTCCGCCTGCGGGCTGATGGACAATAGCACTGCCGTCGATACCGATCCTCTCGCACAGTCCTTTCGCAAGCACTTCCTCTGTATCGCTGTTGATCAGCTGATATTTTAAGGAAGATGAACCACAGTTAATCACTAATACATTCATTGCTTTACCCTCTTTCCTCTTAATTATTCTGACAACCAGTCAGTTCCTGTCTTTTATGGTATTAAACATTGCTACAGTTTATTTCTAATATGCCCTGCCCCAGTAAACCATTTTCTTGGCGGGTTTGCCACAGCATACGCACACATCCCCGATGTTTTCCTGTTCAAAAGGCATACAGCGGCTTGTAACGGCAAGTTCCTCTTTGATCTTATCCTCGCAATCCTGTTCTCCGCACCACATCGCCTTAACAAAACCGGACTTCTCCGTAAACAGTTTGCGGAACTCATCCATATCCTTAGCCACATAAGTATGCTCATCTCTGTGTGCTCTTGCGCGCTCCAGCATTTCCGTCTGCATTTTGTCAAGAATTTCTCCTGCTTTAACTTCCAGTTCATCCAGAGAAACTTCTATCTTCTCCCTCGTATCACGACGGCAGATCACGCACTTGTTCGCCTCAATATCCTTAGGCCCGATCTCTACACGGATAGGAATACCGCGCATCTCCTGCTCAGAGAATTTCCAGCCAGGGCTCTTATCCGCATCATCTACTTTCACGCGGAAGTTACTTAACTTATCTTTTAACTCATAAGCCTTATCCAGCACACCCTCCTTCTTCTGCTGGATCGGAATGATCATGATCTGGGTAGGTGCGATTCTGGGAGGCAGAACAAGTCCGGAATTATCACCATGCACCATAATAACCGCTCCGATCAGACGGGTAGTCGTACCCCACGAAGTCTGATGCACATATTTCAAAGTATTATCCTTATCCGTGAACTGAATGCCGAATGCCTTGGCAAAACCGTCTCCGAAATTATGGCTGGTTCCGGACTGCAATGCCTTACCGTCATGCATCAATGCCTCAATGGTGTAAGTTGCTGTGGCACCCGCAAATTTTTCCTTGTCCGTCTTACGGCCTTTGATCACGGGAATGGCCAACACCTGCTCGCAGAAATCAGCGTACACATTAAGCATCTGTATCGTTCTCTCTTCTGCTTCCTCCGCCGTGGCATGTGCGGTATGACCCTCCTGCCATAAGAACTCACGGCTCCGAAGGAAGGGTCTGGTCTCTTTCTCCCAACGCACCACGGAACACCACTGATTGCATACCTGAGGCAGATCACGATATGACTGTATCGCATTCTTATAATAATCGCAGAACAGCGTCTCAGAGGTAGGTCTGACACACAATCTCTCCTGCAGAGGCTGCATACCGCCGTGTGTCACCCATGCTACTTCCGGTGCAAATCCCTCCACATGATCCTTCTCCTTATTCAGAAGACTTTCGGGAATAAACATAGGCAGATATACATTCTGTACCCCTGTCGCCTTAAACATCGCGTCCATCTGCTGTTGAATCAGTTCCCAGATCGCATAGCCTGCAGGCTTGAACACCATGCACCCTTTAATGCTTGTGTAGTCTAACAGCTCTGCCTTTTTCACTACATCAGTGTACCACTGCGCGAAATCATCTTCCATGGAAGTGATCGCTTCTACTAATTTTTTGTCAGCCATTTTTCCTCATTCCTTTCCTACTGTTTCATTTACGAAATTCCGGCACGCATATGATATGTTAAGCCATCCTTTCTCCTTCGCGGGCTGCATATAAAAACCGCCAAGGTTTCCATCCCGTAAGGGACCGAAATCTCGGCGGTACCACCCTAATTAACATGTCTTCTCATGCTCTGCTTCTCATACCGTTATCGCCGGTGTTACGCTGTGCTTATCGCATAGGACTCCGAGGCCGGTTCCGAATATTTTCCGTAAGAACCTTCCACCCACGGTTCTCTCTCTGAAACGTTTCCTATCCGTACTATTCTCTTCTTCGTCACGTTTGATCGTATGGTAACTGTTTCGGCTCTGTATCATTGCGATCTGCCTTAATTAGTTACGTTTTTATTTATTCTAGTTGCAGGAATAGATTTTGTCAACCGCTATTGCGCTAAAGCATAATAATATTAGGTAATAAATTGCAAATGTTCTTTTGCCTTCTCATATTCGCTGACGGTCGTCTTTAAACTTCTGCATGCTTCCTGAAGATCAACACAAAAACTTTCCATCACCGATTCTACAGATTTTACCAGTATCTCTTCCCTTCCTATATTCTTCCACTCTTCCCGCTCTTGTTTCATATGCTTCTCTTCATCATACTCAAATATACACACAGCTATCGCCTCCGCTCGATTCTTAGACAAGAAGTCCGACAAGATCCCCTTCTCAATACAATAATCTACTGCATGCTCTACCGCTTCGGAAAAAGATTCTTCCCTTGCAAATATCCTTACCTGTTCTACATATTGCGCATATTCCTTTAACAGACGGCACGCCTCTAAGAGTACAGGATTATGTCCCCAGTTGATATTATACACAGTCACTGTCAGTTCCAATTCCGGCTCTTCCTGTTTCTTCTCATAAGCGTCTGACAACCGCAATATCTGTTGTTCCGGCTGTAAATCCGTTCCATTATAAAAGACCACAAATTTTGGCGCCGGTATTTTAATATACGACTTGCCATACAGATTCTCATCCTTTATCCTGCTCTGGATTACTCTGGTCACATAAATCAGGTCTCGTAACGGCATGTTGGGATTCACTGTTGACTGATGCTCATAAAGCATTAATTCAAAATCAAACACAAAGGAAATGTCATTCTTATAATTCATATAAATGGCATTCTCCAATGTTGTAATCTCAAGATCGTCCACATTCGTGTATGTTGTATGATTCAGTGCATTATAAAGGCTGAGCAGATTCTCCTTCTCCCGAAACAGCATACGGAATACCGTGTCCTTATAGTTACGTTGCATGTTTGTTTCACTCATCTAATGTCCTCCTTCGTCGATTTCGGTATATCCTCCCTATCTGGGATAGATTACCGTCACAGGAGAACCGTTCCAGACTCTCCTGCTTTATAGAATGTTAATTGGGTTCAAAGCATGGATTTTCTGAAACTTAGAAATATAGAATGGATCTGATCTGTTATAGTAGAAAATATGCTTTTTGATATCATAGCATATTTTTGACGAAATTGTAAATATATTTGTTAGTGAATTTTTCGTTATACTAATTGCCAGATTTGTAATCATAAGTCTGCCTCTCTAGTATCTGCCACCCGCCATCCTGGTATCCGACCAACACTCTTTTATCTGCATAGGTCACCATATTCTCTTTCACATAAGATTCCATCGTAAATACAGGCATATCATACTCTTCCTCAGAAAAATCCACATCAATTACATTCCACACATCATCTGCCAGTTCCTCAAGTTCTAACTCGGGTGATATCTCTGTCACGCTATTTTCTTCTATTTGAAAAAAATTTATTAATGTATATTCCGTTGCCGTATTCGCGAAATATCTATAAATAAGTACTTCATCCGTTCCGTCCCCTGTAATATCCGCATAATCAGCTTTTTGAACCATGCTCATATATGGCAGTTCTTTGTCAACCACCGTACCGTCGCTGAAACAAAAATATAGCCATGTGTCCCATACATTCCCGCTGTTGTAATCGTCCCATGCAATATCCGATAATGTAATTTCCGCCTGCGTTTCGGACTGAATCTCCTGCTCCTCTTCTTCCCCATTCCTGCCGTTACAGGCTGCCAGAAAAATTCCTGCCCTGATAATGGCAATCATAATACGCCGAAAGTCATTCATGAAATTTTCGTTCACTTCCTTTACTGTATTCTGTAGCCGCGTCGTCACCCGGTTTCACTATCGTAAATCCTCTCTCACAACCGCATCTGCTCCCACTTCCGTTCCATATCAGCCACAAGCGCAAACTGTGTCCGGCAACGGTCCAGATTCTGTCCCTCACGCTCCGTATGGTAATAGACGTCCCCTTGCAAATAGTCCGTCAGGAAACGCATGCCCTGCTCCAGCGTAATAATCTTAGCACCCATAGGAAGCATCTCGATCTCTTTCTCCGTCAGACTGGCACCGCACCCTGCCAGATAGCCCCGAGCATACGCTTCGTATAATTCCAGCGAAAGAGACACTTTACTCACATCCGTCTCATCTTCCGCCGCAGTACTGGCTCCGAAACGGATCGCATCCCCGAAGTCATAGGCGCACAATCCCGGCATAATCGTATCCAGATCCACGATGCAGACCGCCGCATGGGTCTGCTCATCCAGCAAAATATTGTTAAGCTTCGTATCATTGTGCGTAATTCTAAGCGGCAGCTCGCCCCGTTTCTGCATGTCCGTAAGAACGGACATCTCATTCCTGTGCGCTCTGATAAAACTGATCTCCTCCGCCACACTGTCCGCTCTGCGGCACACGTCCTGTTCCACCGCCCGCTCAAAATCCTGATAGCGTTTCGGCGTATTGTGAAAGTCCGGAATCGTCTCATGCAGCGTTTCTGCAGGATAGTCCACCAGCATCGCCTGAAAATTTCCGAAAGCCCGGCCGTTCTCGTAGAAGTCTTCTTTCCGCTCCACCCGGTCTAAAGTCGTTATATGTTCGATGCAAAGATAGACCCGCCAGTCCTGTCCCTGGGCATCGGTGTAGTATGATGTGCCGGTCATAGTCGGAATCACGGTCATAGTCTCCCGCTCGGGATCACCGCCCGCTTGAATGATTTTCTCCCGAAGATATGCGGTCACATTCACAATATTTTCCATCAGCTCATACGTATTGCGGAAAATCTCCGTATTGATTTTCTGCAGGATAAACTTACGTCCATCCTCTGTTGTCACGAGAAAAGTGTGATTGATATGCCCGCTGCCGTGCGGTTTGACCGACAGAATCTCACGTTCCGGCAGGAAATGGGCGAAAATCTCCTTTTTCTCCACGATCTCAATATAATAATCGATCAGCTCATAGATCCAGTCATGCAGTCTTGTAAACTGAAATCCCAGCTTCTGTGCCCGATCCGTATTGATACTGTAGCTCGGCTCGCCGTTATAGGGCGCAGGATCTCCCGTGCTGTCCAGAACCGCCCGCGTGTGCGTTTTCTTTTCCACATAGTCAATAATCTCCCGAAGTGAGATCGTACCGGCGGAACATCCGTTGACAGCTTTGACAGACAACTGTGCCGTCGGATCCGCAGCGCATGCCATATCATCCATGCCCGCCAGATAAGCCAGAAACTCTCCCGCCTCATCGGAGCGTATATAACCCATCTGCGCGTCAATATTATCGATATACATGGGCTGAGATTTCATGACATGTTCCACATAGAACAGCATGCGGTTCGTATAATCATCCCTACCGATCACGAAAGGATAGCGTACGACCATCCAATTCCTGTCATCATAGCACACACGCAGCGCGCACTCCGCCTGTCTCTTAATCTCGTCATACGGAAAGTCCGCCCTGTCGCACCAGATCAGATTTTCATCCGCTCCATCGTAATCCTCTTCCACCGTGCCCATATGCTTCGGCCGATATACCGCTGTTGTTGACATATAGAGATAGCAACCGCAGTCGATTACCTCCATAATCGACCTGATGTCATTGGAACAGTAAGCGATCTTATCTATGACAACATCAAAATACTTCCCCGCAAGTGCCCTGCGCATACTCTCTACATCTGAACGGTCCATGATAATCCGCTCTACCGAATCACCGAAGTCATCTCCGCTCCTCCCGCGGGTCGCTATCGTCACATGATGCCCGTCCGCCANAAGNCTATGAACCATCGGAATCCCGAAAAATCTTGTACCGCCGATAACCAGAATTTTCTTTTTCATAGTTTTCCTCATTTCTGCGCTGCNTTNTGCGTATAACGAATTTGCAGCAANCAACGCGCAGCCGCAAATCTCTCTACTTTTTCTTTGCNTGTCTTATGATATACTCTCCGATTCCCATNCAGATAAAAACAAACGGNGTACANAGCACCTGCTGATAGCAGAAGAAGTTATAGCACATATACGCNACNATCGCCGCCGCGATTCCCGCCGNCATAACCTCCNGNCGATNCNCGTACATAAGCCGTCTGANNTCCGTCACATAAATGCCCANATATGCCGCCGCNCCGANNANTCCNCCGTTAATAANGATATTCANCCANTCATTATGGGCATTCGTCAGCTGCTTCGTACCCCACAACAATTCCTCTTCCTCATTATAATGNGCATTGACATAAGCATGAAAACAATCAGGCCCCACGCCGAAGAGCTTATGCCCGACCTTTTCCTCTGTAAAAAGCTTCGCGCTGAAGCGCCATATCCTGCCCCTGCCGTTTCCCCAATCATCATTCCAGTTAAAATATGAGACATCCGCCAGCCGGTCAGATACCGCCTGCGGCAGCGCACCTCGAGACTGCAGACCGATCACAAGCACAATGCACAAAACTGCGACCGCGGCTGCAACCGGTACGATCCGTCCCAATTTTCTCATCAAGTCCATCGGATAACGTCGATCCATATCCTGTATCCCCATAGCATACAGCAATACCGTAACAGCCAGACAGATCCCAAACAGAATCCATGTAATCCACGAANCCCACATCAGTCTCGTCACAAAATCCACCTTCAGCTCCGGATTCGGACGAATCCCTACAAGAACCGCCATAATCTTTCCCGAAGCAAAGAAGAGCGTAAGCACACNCATAAACCGACACATCTTTTNCCGCTCTCCGGACACTGTCACAAGCANCAGAATCAGCGCGCCTGCCAATGCAAAATAAGCGCTGTCNCTGTTCTGGGTCACCAACGTACAGAAACCGAGCGCAGTAAACAAACCGCCTGCCCACAGCCACGCTTTCCGATCCGTGTGCAGAAACACACCGATGCCGACCGGCAGCGTTACACCGAGAAAACTCCCATACCATGACGCCTGCCCCAGAGTGGATAAGAACTGTGCTTTNTGTCCATAAGATAATCCNTCATAGAAACCGATGGGATCGATCAGTANNCTGTGCAGGATTCCGATCCCGTAAACAATCCCGGCCACTATACATAACACCGCCAATATCAGACGGTAGTATCTGCCGAATCGGGATAGCATAAGATAGAGCAGCACGAAACTGATCTGCGACATCAATCCCATGTTCCACCCGGTATATCCCCACAGGGCATCCTGATAAAATCCTCCGGAAATTACAGATATTCCCGATAATATTAAATAAGCAAGAACAAATCCGTCTGTGACGGATATTCGCGGCCTCCTATGCTCTTTTATCCGGAAAATGCCGTACGGTATCATTGCCGTAAGCAAAACCGCACCGCCGCCGATCATGACAGTCCGGTATGCCGCAAATTTGGCGTTGCCGATCTGATGATAACCATCCGAAGCGTAGAAAGGTACTGCGGTGCACAGAATAATCAATACTATGNCCAGCAAATACTCTATGATCTGCTCTGTGACTTGAACTCNGGTACCCGCAGAATCTTTCTTCTGATCTTTTTTTACAATCTTATTGCTCATACATCACTTTTCCNACGTTTCTGTTATCCCGTCTTCCGCACGCTTGTCCACGCTCCGACAGAATCGTTCCCCGATCCCCATNAAGATAAAAATATACGGCGTATTGAGTACCTGCTGAAAACTGACCATANNNTGTNCCGCATANGCCAATATGCCCACCGCNCACATATACAGAACCGGTTGTTTATCCGCCNTNCTCATACATCGTAAGAACGCGCTCAGAAAGAGTCCCATATAACACAGAAAGCCAAGCACTCCCACATTGACAAGCTGTGTAAGCAGTTCATTATGCGCATTGGTGAGCCGCTGATTGGTAAAGNTGTCCGCCAGCTTCTGTGCCAGCTTGGGCACATCATACACATAATCNGCGAAACAATCCGNTCCTATGCCCACAACCTTATGTAGTGTATCCATGTTCCGGTACGCATCGATACCGCAATTCCACGCAGCTCCTCTGCCATTTCCCCAGTCTTCGTTAAAGATAAATAGGAACCCGCTCTCTTCCTCCGCTGTCTCTGCCGCTCCCCGGACATGAAGGATACCGTTTTGAAACAGATAAGCAGTTACAACACAGAGTAACAAAACACTCACACCTACCGCGACAACGCCCCTCTGCATGTGCTTTCCCATATAAGGTTCTCGCAACCGACGCCAAATACCCATGCCGGCAGAACTCTCCGCCTTACTGCCCGCGAAAAAATAAGAAGACCTGCCCAATCCACGAAGCAGTCCATAACACAGTATAAGAATTGCAAGTGCCCACAGTGTGATATTACTGTCAAGCAGTGACGCCGTAATACGTGATCCCCCGTCTGCCGGCCCATAATTATAATCCAGTGCCGGAATATATCTCAGCACCCGCCCTAACCGGTAACTTACGGCAAACATCATGCACAGCTCCAGGAAGCGGTACATCTTATGACCGTTATGAAACGATAACAGAAACAAAACAATAAATATTACAGCGAAAACAAGATACGCGCTGTCACTGCCCTGTGTCACACCACTGAGCATGGCAATCATACTATAAATACCTGCAGGCAGACGAGTCCACCCGCCGGCACTGCACCAATACCATGTGATTCCGACCGCTGCCGCCACAGACCAGTAACCGCAGAACCAATTAATATTACCAAGCGTAGAAATAAATGTATCTGTCTGTCCCTCCATCACGATCGGATAGACAGAATACCGGTTGCAGATTCCCAGCAGGAATACCACAGCCGATGCCGCCAGCCATACCTCTATCCAACCTCTGCTATGATGATAATAACGGGAGAAAAAGAAATAGAGCAGCACAAATATCATCTGCGTGACTGTTCCCATGTACCATCCTTCCACACCCCAAAGCGCATCTTCCTTATATCCAGAGCCAAGATACGACAGCATCACCGCAACAAAATACCCGTAGGCAAACCAATCCGTGACAGACATCGTCTGATAATGCTTTACCAGCCAGTGCCTGTCCCGCCGACACAAAACCGCTGCCAGAATGACGACTGTCATCACTGCAATCGTTGTCAGACTGATGTTTCGGAAAACCATATACTTCACATCACCGATCAGCGTATAGCCGCCCGGCGCATAGAAAGGGTATATCAATGCCATCACAAGGAAATATGCCATCATAATCCCCCGGCAGATATCCGTGTGCCAGCCGCCTCTTTCACTCTCCGACATCACCGCGTCCGACTCCGGCAAATCTTCCGTTAATTGTTCAGCATTTGTTTGTTCTGACAGCTCTCGCCCTAACGCTTCTGATTCAATGTAATTTCGTTCCGTTCTTTTCATCCGATTTTAATATCTGTCTTGTTCAAAGTATGTCACAATAAAACTCCACTTTTTTAATCATAATCCAACACCTCTTTTTCGTCAAACTCTCTCTGTTTCGCATTCATAATTTTCCATATTTCCACGACAACAATAAGAGCCAGAGGTCCTTTGATAATGCCGCCGATGCCAAACAGTCTTATACCTGCATAGACCGCTGACAGCATAAAGACGGGCGCTACACCGATCTGCCTGCCGATCAGTTTCGGCTCTAACAGCTCTCTGGTAAGAATACATATCCCGTACAGAATCAGACACACTGTCATCTTCCCGTACTGTCCGTTCAGCATCTGCCACAAGGATAACGGCACCAGCACAATGCCCGTCCCGATAAAGGGCAGCACATCCATCACCCCTGCCAGAATCCCAAACATGATTCCCCCGGCTATCCCCGCCACGCTCAGCACAATACTGCACAACACGCTGATAATCAATAAGATTACTCCCTGCGCCTTAATAAAAGTAATGATATAAGACATTACACCCTCTATTATCGCCCAGACCAGCCGCAGTTCTTCCGATCCTTTCAGTGTCGCGACAATGTCGGCATATTCCTTTTCCAATAAAAAGGCCGCAATACACGTAATAGCGAGAAAACCGATCGCCGCAAAGATTCCTTTAAAGCAGCTATAAGAGGAAGATATAATCTGTGGCATGACCTGTATCTGCACATTCTCCATGACAACCGTCATCTGCTCGATCACAAACTGCTCAATCTGCTGTCCGTCCCAGCCGAATCTGCCATCCAATCCACAGCAGCACCGATGAAAGAAAAGCTCCAGCTTCTCTCCCACCTGCGTGCAGAATGCCGGAAGTCCCTCCAACTGTCTGCCTCCCAGTATCATAATCACCCACAGGATTCCCATAATCAGCAGGAGCAACGGCAGTATAATTCCCACTGCCAGAAACTTCTTCTTGATCGGAATCCGCCGCTGAATACGCTGCAACAGCGGATAACAAAAAGTAATCAGAAGAAATGCCAGCACAAAAGGCGCAATTAATGTAAATATATATCGGAAGAAAAACCAGACTCCTGCAAGGATAATACATATTCTGATCAGTGTGTGATTCCAGATAGACTGCAGATTCATAATTATCGATACACCTTCCTGTAACGTAAAAAGAAACAGAGATTTTGTACTCTGTTCCTCTTGTTTCCTACTGCTATATTATATTATATTTTCAATATGTTATACGGCTGTTATATGCCTAACTGATTACCGATAGCATAAAATCTTTGTACAATTCGATATTTTTACAGATAATAGGGCGCAAATTCTTCTGTCTGAAAAATCTTCCCCTCCGGTCTGATCTTAAAATCCATCCTTTTCCCTGTCCGCGGATGTCGGAAAGATAATTGACAGGCACATAGCGCAACTTCTTTGACATGCATCTGCTCCGATATTCTTACCGTCTGCGCATCAGCATATTTGTAGTCACCCAGAAGACTCATCCCTGCATGACTCATCTGCACCCTGATCTGATGGTGCCTGCCGGTGTAGAGGCGGACTTTCGCAAGGGCAATTTCTGCTTTCCGAGTCAGAATCTCATATTCCAGCACTGCCTTCTTAGCGCCCTTAACCTCCGGCGGCACAATACGGGAAATATTGGTCCGGTTATCTTTTACCAGATAGTCTTCCAGTCTGCCGTCGACGGTCCGATCCGGTCCGCAGATTACCGCATAATAATATTTCTCCATGCGGTTCTCCGCAATCTGTCTGCTCAGTTCGGCGGCTGCCCGCTTGTTTCCGGCAAATACCAGAATACCTTCCACCGGCTGATCAAGGCGGTGAACGACACCCACATAAGGTATCGTTTGTGAAACATTATCCTGCCGTCTTCCACCTTCACTTTGTTGCCCGCCATCTTCCCGCAGTCTACCCTTGCCCCTGCCATGCTCCGGGCACAGCAGATAGTTCGTAATCTCACTTACCATATCAGCCTGTCCGACTCTGGCAGTCTGCGTCGCGATCCCTGCCGGCTTATGGCACACGATTATATCTTTATCCTCGTAAAGGATTCTCTCCTTATTCATGCTAATATACATGCCTTTCTCTCAGCCTGCTGCGCAATATTAGTATGACTCACTTTAAGCGTGAAACATTAAGGCAATTAAAGTGGATCATACTAGATCTTAAAACGGTACCCCACACCCCAGATCGTCTCGATATACTGCGGCTTCGCGGTATCAAATTCAATTTTCTCGCGAATCTTCTTAATGTGCACCGTGACCGTAGCGATATCCCCGATGGAATCCATATCCCAGATCTCGCGGAACAGTTCCTCCTTAGAATACACATGGTTCGGATTCTCCGCTAAGAAAGTCAGGAGGTCGAATTCCTTCGTCGTGAAAATTCTCTCATCACCATCCACATAGACTCTTCTCGCCGTCTTGTCAATCTTAAGTCCTCTGATCTCAATGATGTCATTAATTTTCTGGTTGCTGCCCACCAGTCTGTCATAGCGTGCCATATGTGCCTTGACTCTCGCTACCAGCTCGGAGGGGCTGAAAGGTTTCGTCATGTAATCATCCGCGCCCAGACCCAGACCTCTGATCTTGTCGATGTCATCTTTCTTGGCAGACACCATAATAATCGGTATATTCTTCTCCTCACGGATCTTCTTACATACCTCAAATCCGTCTATACCCGGCAGCATCAGATCTAAGATCACCAGATCGAAATCTCCGCCCAGCGCAGTCTCAAGCCCTTTATCTCCGGCGTTCTCGATCGTCACCTCGAAATCACTCAGCTCCAGATAATCTTTCTCTAAGTCTGCAATCGCCTCTTCATCTTCTATGATCAGTATTTTGCTCATAATCTCCGTCCTTTCTCCTCTTTCCTGCTGCCATATGATTCCGGCAGGAATCACCCGACAATGTCTCTGTCTATTGTACTGTTCCGCCCACATCTTCCTCCGGTGCCTGATATTTCCGGATCACAAAGTGCATACAGGTTCCCTCGTCCTCCTTACTGGTCGCCCATATATAACCGCCGTGATCTTCGATAATCTTTTTGACAATAGACAGCCCGATCCCGCTGCCGCCCTTGGAAGAATTGCGGGAAGCGTCTGTGCGGTAGAATCTCTCGAAAATATTTGGCAGATCCTTCGCCGCTATGCCCATGCCGTTATCCTCGATCTCCACCCGTATGGCATCCAGCTCGTCCAGAATACGGATATCAATAACGCCCTTGTCCTTGTTTATATATTTTACACTGTTACTGATAATATTATTGATCACACGTTTAAGCTGCTCCGGATCTGCAATGATCTGTGTAGACGGTTCAATCAGTGCTTCATAATTCAACTGAATGTTTTTGGATTCCAGATCCAGCCCGACCTCTTCAATACAATCCCCGAAATAATCGGCCACATTGATACGACGGAATGTATAGGGAATCCTGTTATTATCAATTCCGGAATAAGTCGTCAACTCATTAATCAGTCGGTCCATGTCATTCGCTTTATCATAAATGGTCTTAATGTACTTATTCATCTTCTCCGGTGTGTCGGCAACACCGTCCATAATGCCTTCTACATATCCCTTGATCGATGTGATCGGCGTTTTCAGATCATGAGAAATGTTGCTGACCAGCTCCTTATTCTTCTGCTCATGCTCAAATTTCTCATCCGTGGATTCTTTCAATCGAAGCCTCATATCCTCGTAATTACGATAGAGTTCACCGATTTCTCCCTTTTCCTCAGTAGGAAGCATGTATTCCAGATTGCCTTCCGCGATATTCTGCATGGCGGTATTTAACTGATTAATCGGAGTAAAGATACCTCTTTGAATCCAATGTGTGAGTAGGATACTGGTCAGACACAGTACCAAAATAAACGCATAGATCATCTTCGTCAGCGCATTTTTGGAAATAAGCGAATTGACGCTGGTCACAATGAAGAAACTTCCTTCACTCCCGTCCGTAAACTGAAAATCAACCTGCTTCACCAGCTTCCTTCTGTCATTGTAATAGTAGCCCGTCTCAGAATCCGGCACCTCATTACCGTACTCCGGCAGCATTTCAAATATTCTCTCCGCCGCCCGCTCATTACCTGTATAGTAAAGCCTGTCTTTTTTCCTTACAATAATATAAGAGATCCTGTTGTTGAGCTCCCCGCTGATCTCGTTTAAATATTCTTTGTCTTCCAGCCTCGAAGAATCCAGCGCAATCTGATCCTTAACCGCCTTTAACACTTCTTCCGTGACATGGCTGTAATTCTCTATCGTATAGGAAATGGAAAGATTATTTCCATCTAAAATGCCAAACTCTTCTTCCGCATCTTCCACATGCCCTCCCACGAAAAGGAACGCAATGCTTGTCAGCAAAAGAGGCACCAGCACAATGGTCAGCGACGTGACCAGAAGCCTTGTTCTAAACTTCACTGAAATATCTCCTTTCTTTCCACATCCTTCCGTATTGTCCGTAATTGAGCAAAGCTCGCAATCGAGCGTAGCTCGATTTTTTATAATTAATATATCACATTTTGGCAGGATAGAAATAAAACATATTTGATAATCTTATAAAAAATTTATTAAAAAATAACTCCCGGGTTTGGGTTGACATGCCACAGCTTGTCTGCTATATTAATTTCAGAAATAGTAATCATTACTGTTTTAAAAAAGGGGAACAGCCATGGCGTTAAAATACAGCAGACAAAGGCAAGTCATAAAGGACTTCCTGATGACCCGCAAAGATCATCCCACTGCCGATGTGGTGTACATGAATGTCAGACATGAATACCCGAATATCAGCCTTGGCACCGTATATCGTAACCTTTCACTGTTAGCCGATCTGGGAGAAATCAAGCGACTTCGGGTAGGAGACGGCGTTGACCATTTTGACGCGGACACTTCCGATCATTATCATTTCATCTGTACGGAATGCGGAAGCGTGATTGACCTTAAGACTGACGGCCTCGAGCGGATCGCAGAGACTGTAGAAGCTGCCAATGCAGAATTTGAGGGAGAGATCATCGGCCATATCACATACTTCTATGGCATGTGCGGTGATTGTCGTAAAAAAACTTTATCTTAAATTTCTTTCGTGGTACAATAGTTGAAGGTTATTGAAAATTACCATAATTTGTCACAGAGCGATAAGGCGTGTATGTTTTTTACATAACGCCTTACAATATAATTTATCAAGAGAAAAGGAGAACACGACTATGAAATTTGTATGTCAGGTATGCGGCTATGTTCATGAAGGAGATTCCGCTCCGGAAAAGTGTCCGGTATGTAATGCACCGGCTGAGAAGTTTACGGCACAGGCAGGCGAAAGAGAATGGGCTGCCGAGCACGTTGTAGGCGTTGCTAAAGGTGTCAGCGAGGACATCATGGCTGATCTTCGCGCTAACTTCAACGGCGAGTGTACAGAAGTAGGCATGTATCTTGCTATGGCAAGAGTTGCTCACAGAGAAGGTTATCCCGAGATCGGCTTATACTGGGAGAAAGCAGCTTGGGAAGAGGCTGAGCACGCTGCTAAATTTGCCGAGCTGCTCGGTGAAGTTGTAACAGATTCCACAAAGAAGAATCTGGAAATGAGAATCGATGCCGAAAACGGCGCTACCGCAGGTAAGTTTGATCTGGCTAAACGTGCTAAAGCTGCTAGCCTTGACGCAATCCATGACACCGTTCACGAGATGGCAAGAGATGAGGCAAGACACGGCAAAGCATTTGAAGGTCTGCTTAAGAGATACTTCGGTTAAAAAAACGCTCTGTCAATATGCTGACAGAGTACTCATCTTGCAGAACAATAAAGTCTCTGCAGATGATACATATTATTCCATACACATTGTGCATTATCGCACTATAACTATACTGTAGATTGGAGATAAAACATTATGAAGAAATATTTTTGCAATCCTTGCGGATATACTTATGATCCTGAGAAAGGTGATCCAGAGCACGGCATTAAGCCCGGCACAGCATTTGAAGATCTTCCGGCTGACTGGTGCTGCCCTATTTGCGGCGTGACCAAGGATATGTTCCAGCCTTGCATTGACAACTATAACTAAAAATTAAATACGGAAAACTATTATAAAGAGCAGGATGTGCCGAAATGCATACCCTGCTTTTTTGACAAAGGCTTTGCTTCTTGTACATTCGCACAATGATTCCATATCAGAGAAAAAAAGGACTTACTCAATCCCAACCAGCCGCATATGCCATTTCAATTTTCCGCCCCATCTCTTCTGCAAACGACACAGCCATACTTTTCTCCACATTCATATCTTTGTCCGATGCATAACACGCCAGTGCATCGGCAATCAGCGCGGAATCACTTAATTGCAAATGTTCCATCGCCCATTTGCCGCCCTCTTCTTTGGAAAGATACAATCCGCCTTCTAAGAAGGCTATCACTCTGCACAGATTCAATATAATATAAACCGGATTTTCTATGATATCTTCCTTCGCATTTTCAATGTCGGCACAAATACTGTCAACATAATCCTTCTGCGGTACATCCGCAAATACCTTTTCGACTGCCTCCCCGCACAACACGATTCCATAACGGTTGATCATAGTAAAGTGTGCCGCCAAATCTATATCCACACCTTTCATATTCTCTATATATCCTTGCGGATCGTCATGAAACCACTGTAAATGTGCAGGCGAAAAATGCAGTTCAAAGGGTGTCGGATAGGTAAAAGGATTGCAATATTCTCTTTTTACAATGCTTACTTCCAAACCCTTGGAGGGAGCCTGCTTGTTCAGACTTACAATCCGTTCCATAAACTGCATTTTCTGCATATCCGAAACGCTGTTCTCCACAATCACGATCAAGTCGATATCGCTTTTCTTCGGATTAAAACATCCCATCGCCATAGAACCGTGAAGATAGACTCCGGTTAGTTTCTCCCTGAATATCTGTCTCGTAAAATTGACCAATTCATCCAGTATATTTTGATATGGCATGCTTTAATAATCCTCCAATCTAAACATTTCCTGCGGCATATATTTGATTAAATCATGAATATGATATTTATCCTTTATTACATCCGGAAGATTCGGGTAAAAAGTTCTGGCCGCATATTCTGAAACACGATTTCCCCACAAATTCGCAGTCATAAGAATATATTTGTAATCATCCTCATCATAGTGTATATGCCACGACAATTCTCTGATCATCCGTAAGCCGAGCACAATCTCCGATGTTATATCTTCTTTGTACAGAATCATATCATACTCTGTATCGAGTATCATAGCCGCGACTTCCGGCGGTTGTCCGTCTATAATCAATTCAACGGCAAGATTCAGGAAATTATTAATCGGCTTCGGAAAAGAGTGCTTCAGCGGAAGATCCTCTATGCCGCTCTTCTGAAGATGCAGAATAGTCCGCATAAAGTATATGATGATATCATCCATCATGTTACTCTGGTATCTTTGTTTTATACTTTTGGTAAAGACATCTGTTTTTGTTTCCTCGTGCTGCATATGATCTCCTCCGAATCATCCGTGACTTTATATTTCTCTATGTTTGATTGTATTATATACTAAACTATGGCATTTTTAAATATGATAGCCTCCGCCATGTTATTTAGTTGGCAAACATTTGTTACTATTCATAGAACAACTTTATTATCATGCTTATACAAACAGCCGGATTTGCCACAACGACAATTCCGACTGTTTCATTCTCATATCCCCAACTGCTTCTTTAACGTTGCTACGGAAACCCGATACACCGCATAGACTACTGCACTGATCACCGCAAGTATAGCAAGACACACCAGTGATGCCATCCATTCACTGAAAAGTATCCTGCCGTCATTGGCATACAGAATCATCATAAAAAGCAGATACATCGCAAACATCCCGACTAATGACGGTATCTTGAATACATTATTGCACTGACTGCGCACTTCTCTACATAGAAAATCCGGCGAAGCTCCAAGTTTCTTCAGGTCATCGAAAATATAGCGGTTATTCAGCACAATGGTCTGGCAACGGGTATAGCATACCACCAATGCAGTGATCAGACATACAATAAAGATAAAAAGAAACATCATAAGCATCACCGCCATACTGCGCAGGAAATCATTCTGATTCAGGATACGGAAACTGGGTTGATACATCCACCACGTTCTAAACGCAAAGGAATCCGACTGTTCATAGCTGATCCTAGTCATGGAGTCCGTATCTCCCCAATAAACTTCTCCCGCCTCCTCTTCTCTGATCTTCTGCACCCGGTCATAAAAAACGGGATACTCACAACTTTCGTCGAAACAGTCCACATAGAGATCATAAAGCTCATCAGCAAATCGGTAGGAATCCTTCCCGTCAACATTAAATCTTACCATCCGTCCCATCCAATCATCTGTCAACCCTTCGGAAATCATCGCATAATCCTCATTATTGATCACGGAACAGCCTTGCCCATCAGTCAGAAGATCATAATGCAGAAATCCCGCAAATTCCACATCAAGCTGTCTGCATGTCACCATATTTGTCGGCTCTCTTGCCGAATTATTACTATATAAAGATGTTTCATCTTGATCTGTAAGGTTCATATAGGTGCCGGGTTCGACATCTGCCGTCTGTCCGGTCAACGCATAATATGCGTCCTCAGAGAGTATCTTTTCTTCCTCAAGCATCGGCACATAGTCTATATGATAATGCTTTCCGTCGTCCTCATAAACCTCTGTCATACTGCCCATGCCCAGCGTAATATACTCGCACTCTGCCCAATCCTTGAACGATAGTCCGTATTTGTTTCCAAGCGTTTCTATTTCCTCTCTGCCTAAAACATCCTGATCTGCCCGATATTTATAGAAATAATCATAGGGCAGACCGGCATAATTGATTATTGCAGAGACAGCATTTACAGGTAAATAAAATATAGCGAAACAGCCACCCGCAATCAACAATGTTACAATAATCAGATTATTAACCGTCTGTTTTCCCTGAAACTTCATCATACTTCTGGAAATAATATTTTTGTAGGGATTTTTTCTGTAACTTTTCCATCCATGCACCACCGTATGCAGCATTATCATATATAATCCCACAAATACGGGCGCATAAAATATATTTAACCATGCAGGCGGAAAAGTATGAAACCACGTATGACATATTGAGGGCGCCCCATACCCCATAACAGCACCGAGCAAAAAAACAAACGCACCGACCGGTCCGCACCATCTGCCCAATTCTTTCACGGGCTCATTGATATGTTCCTCCCTGATCACTTCCATAATATTCGTCTTTTTCAGATACCGCCATGCTGTCAGACAGGCAAATCCCACCACCAGCAGGAGAAATATCAGTGAGACAACCACACATCGGAAATCAAAGGAAAGCACCATATCCGAACTGTCCACCAAGATCAGCTTGAACCCATTCCAAATGATCCACACAAAAGGATATCCTGCAATAATACCGATGACGGCTGACACGCCACTTAATATAAGCACTTCCCGGAATAAACCGGGAGCCAATCGCCTTCTGGACGCGCCAAGCGCCATCAGAACACCAAGCTGCCCTGATTTATGTCGAAAAAACAACCCTAACGCATAGATCGTAAAAATCACACAGCCTACTAAAGTCATGACAAATATCATATACATCATTTTCCGGCTGTCACCGCCTTCCGGAAATACCGTCTGAACCGTCGGCGAGAACATCAGCGCAGAATACGCCGAAATAATCATCAATGCAGTAAAATTACAGAACAGATAGAGCCTTGACTGCTTTCGGTCGGCTTTCTGCAACTTCTGTTCCATTTGTTTCATATTTATTGTTTGTGTCATATCACTTATACCTCCAATTCACGGCATGAGAGGAATGCCTACTTTTAGTATTCTTCCAAATGAGCTTTGCTCATTTTACGATCTTAAATTTTCTTAGTCGGTGTATTTTGACGATTTAGAAGATCTTCATCTCGTGCTCATTTCTTTAATAACATCCAGCAATTTATCCTGAAATTCACTGCGGTCGCCCTTTTTCTCTATCTGTCGATATATAGTTCCGTCTTTTAACAAGATAACCCTGTCACAGAAAGACGCCGCAAAGCTGTCATGCGTCACCATAAAAATAGTCGCATTCATCTCCGCCCTAGCGTTTCCGAAAGACTCAATAACCGTCCGGCTTGACTTGGAATCCAGATTTCCGGTGGGCTCATCCGCAAGGATAATAAGCGGATTATTAATCAAACTCCGCGCCACTGCAGCCCTCTGCTTCTCACCGCCGGATATCTCTACCGGATACTTATTCAGAATATGTTTTATCCCGAATATTGACGCAAGTTTGTCGGCTAACTGCTCCGCATCCCGCCCGACCTCACCCTGCACGATGCGCGGCACGAGAATATTTTCACGAATCGTAAGTCCGTCTAAGAGCATAAAATCCTGAAAGACAAACCCGAGCTTTGTGTTTCTGATTTTTGCCAATGTCTTTTCATCCTGACCCGCAAGTTTTACGCCGCCTACCGTGATACTCCCTTTATCAAAAGGAATATAGCAGGAGATACAGTTTAAGAGTGTGGTCTTACCGGAACCGGAAGGTCCCATAACAGCGACAAACTCTCCCTG
Source organism: Lachnospiraceae bacterium (assembly GCA_014804355.1). Taxonomy (GTDB): domain Bacteria; phylum Bacillota; class Clostridia; order Lachnospirales; family Lachnospiraceae; genus UBA3282. The sequence continues at coordinate 10,329 of JAAUZY010000006.1, read as the reverse complement.
TGCAACATGGAAATCCGCTCCTTTTAATACCGGATATTTGTTTTTTCCCACTTCATAAGATTTGTGTAAGTCTTTAACATATAACATATTTTTCACTGCCTTTCTTTTTTATTTATCAAAAACCATATCATAAAACAAAAATATGATTTTTCTGTATGTCATATTTGACAGACGCTTTGTAAAATTTGCCGCCTGCATGCAACTCTTGTAAAGTTTGGGTATATTTGATGTAAAGTTTGGTTTCTATGATAAAGAAATAGAAACACTATACAAAAAGAAATATGATAAACTATACGAAAGGCGATAAGCACGCACAGACTCTATGAAAAATTGAGCAGAAGATATTTTCGACTAATTATTGTAACAAAATCATACCGGGAGGCAGGAACAATATGCTGCGGATAGCAATATGTGATGACGAGACGGACGCAAGGGATGCTCTCCGTATACAACTGGAACAAGTATTGATTGAAGAAACTGAAGAGATCGTATACGAATTTTCTTCAGGAGTAAATGCTGCATCATGGCTTGAAAAACATCCGGGCGAAATAGATCTTCTGTTTCTTGATGTGGAGATGAAGGGATTAAACGGCATGGAGACTGCCGAAAAGGTCAGAACATTTAATAACGATCTGATTATCGTATTTGTGACCGGATATTCCGACTATGTCTTTGACGGCTACCGGGTAGGCGCTTTGGATTATCTGATAAAACCTGTTTCCATACAGAGACTTACGGATCTGTTTCACCGGGTACGTGCCAAACTGACCTGGGAGGAGTCTCAAACCTTTACCATTAAAAATATAGACGGCACATGGCGTTTCAAACTACGTGATATCCTATATTTTTATTCCGACAAGAGAAAAGTAACTCTTGTTACCTCAAATGGCGAGTATCCTTTTTATGCAAAGTTAGATGAGATCGAAGCGCAGCTTACTTCCCACTTTGTAAGGATTCATCAACGGTATCTGATCAATCCCGCAGCAGTTGATTACCTTAGAAATGACTCTGTTATGCTGGGAGATACAGAGCTTCCATGCAGTAGAAAATACAAAGAGACAGCTACAGTAAAAATTGCCAGAGCAATGATAGGAGGCGTTTCGTCATGAATATATATATTTTAATTGAGTTCTGCATTTTACTATGTAGTTCCTGGCTGATTATGCATGCAATGGAATATTTAATTAAAATAGCGGATGGGCGCTTCAAAAGATTTCTGATGTTTACCATCTGCTGGGTGCTCAGCGGTATGGTAATCTTCATAGGAGACCCCTTTAATATTCTGGCGTCAACCCTCTGCTTTCTTATTACGATCTTTATTACCTGTGAAGGCACCCTTTGGAAAAAAATTACGATCGGAACAATGTTTGCCAGTACTATTCTCTCCTTTAATGCCTTGAGAGATAATTATTTAATCTCTTTGATCGATATAGTAGAGCAGTTTAAATATCCGCAAATGCAGGTGCCATATGATGGAACGACATCTGCAATGCTACATCCGAATTATACCTTAATCTTACGTGTGTTGATGAGTTTACCATTCTCCTTTTTTTTATATATCGGAATCCGAAAATTTGCACCGGATAAAGATTACACGCTTTCTGACAGCTTATGGAAACTACTATTTCTGCTCACGGCAACCCCTTTTGGTATTGTGCTTACTTTGACCATCTTATTTGAGTGGCGATACCACTATGTCTATTTTTTCAATATCTACGTTCAGCCCATCGAACATCTGGTATTGCTGCTTATCGCTATACTATCTTTTATCAGTCTGCTCTGGTGTATCACAGTTCTGGCGAGACAGCAGAAATTGGAACAGCAGAATATGTTTATGGAAATCAACCGCAAGTATTATGAGGCAATGGAACAACAGCACTTCGAGATACGGCGGCTTAAGCACGACCTTGCCAACCATTTACAGGTTTTATCGGCCTTACCGGAAAAACAACGGGACGCTTATCTTGAGAATCTGACAGAAAATACTGCCTTTACGCAATCTCTGTCATACTGCGGGGACCCCACCGTCAACGCTGTATTGACCGTAAAGAAGAGTCAGATGGAACGATATGGCATCCGTATGGAATCGGAAATTGATATCTCTGCAAAACTTCCTTTTGACAGAACCGATATCTGTGCTCTGTACGCCAATGCACTGGATAACGCGGTGGAGGCATGCATGAAACTGGAGGAGGACAAGCGCGTCATTACTTTAAAAAGCAAGGCACAAAAGGGGCTATTCTGTCTTGAGGTCAGTAACCCTGTGCTAAATTTCTCCGAAAACACACATGAAAATATGCCGCTCGATTCGACCAAACATGATTTTATAAAATCCAACCTAAAAAAGTCATATTTAATTCCCCAGACTTCTAAATCGGATAAAGCAAACCACGGCTTCGGTCTGAAAGGAATTAAGGAAATTGCGGAAAGATATCATGGTTCGTTGGAACTACAGAGCACAAACGGGATATTTGATTTGTTTTTGTACATTCCGCTGACATAAGCAAAAACTTTTCGGCAATCTGAACAAACAATCGTACTACTACCAAATCCATCTAGACAGCCCTAACAAAAAATTTAAAAAAAATTATTGACAATGCCTATTTACATTTTGAAAAACACAAGATATTATATTCTCACAAACGAGGCCAACGCTATATTGTGGAAGGAAGGGAGGATCGTAAGGCATAATCATTAAAGAAATTTACAAACAATTGATTAAATCCCATATTTTGGGGAAACCTGTGTATAGGGGAACAGCAGGAAATCCGGGACTGATTTATGAAACATTATATTTTTCATAGTGTCAATGATGATTAAGGAGGAAACGATTTTATGCAGCAGGTGAATGTCAAGTTTAATAATGTTAATCAGATTAGGCAGTTTGTAGATATAATTGATAAGATTGATTTAACCTTTGACCTGGGAGAGGGGCATAGAACTGTTGATGCCAAATCCATCCTCGGTGTAATGGCGTTAGATTTAACCAGACCGGTTTGCCTTAGATACGATTCTGATGACGAGGGAATCAAGGAGAAACTTGCTCCTTTTATATATTGCTAAGAAATGAACGGAGGCGCAATACGTACGCCTCCGTTTTTTGATTATTTTTCCGTTGCCGCGCGGCGTGCCAGTTCCAGACACCCCATGATCCCCTGATCATCGTGCAGGCTTGCCGGTACAATATAGTGTTCCATATCTTCAATCTCTTTTGCCTGAATATAGCCGCCCAAAAGCTCTTTCACTTTCTCCCTGATTAAAGGAAAAAGCTGCTCCTGATGCATAACGCCTCCGCCCAGAATAATCATTTCCGGTGACAGCGTCAAAATATATCCCACAAGCGCCTGCGCAATATAGTCCGCTTCCAGATCCCATACTTCCGGCCTGTCCGCAAGCTCGACCGCCTTCTTTCCCCATCGTTCTTCAATGGCGGGACCTGCTGCCAGTCCTTCCAGACAATCTCCGTGATAAGGACATTTGCCGGCATACCGGTCATCGCTTCTCTTCCGAATTAACACATGCCCTGCCTCGGGGTGCAGCATTCCATGCAACAGATTTCCTTCTATGTAAATACCGCCGCCGATCCCTGTTCCGATCGTAAGATAGATCACACAGCTCTTTCCTTTGGCCTGTCCGAAAGTCACCTCTCCGAGCACCGAACCGTTGACATCCGTATCAAAACCGATCGGGCAGCGAAGTGCGCGTGCAAAACTGCCTACCATGTCAAAATCTATCCATGCCTTCTTCGTACTGGTCGTTATATACCCGTACTTCGGGTCCTCCCTGTCAAGTTCGATCGGACCGAAACTTGCTATACCGAGCGCATCCACTTTGCGTTCTTCAAAATACGTAATAAGCTTCGGCATCGTGATTTCCGGCGTCTCTGTGGGTATCGATATCTGCTCAAATATCCTGCCCGTCTCATCACCTATGGCACACACCATTTTGGTGCCGCCTGCCTCCAATGCTCCCAGTCTCATATGATCTCTCTCCTTTTTCCCTTAACAATATTCTTTCGAATTTCTCAGCCACAATACAGACTCTCGCAGTGCCTCAACCGTCTTCGTCTCCACCACACACCGGCATCCGCATTCGCGCGCAATGCCAAGCCTTTGATGCAGATCGATCTCTCCCGTTCCAAGCGTCTGATGATTCTTATTTCCCAGACCGTCATGAATATGGAAATGATACAGTCTGTCTTTACGTTGCATCAAGAATTCTTCATCCACATTGCCACATGTATGGGAATGTCCGATATCCCATGTCAGTGCAAACATATCACTCTGTAACAGATAGTCGATCGCTTCCTTCTCGTAGCTTTGGTAACCGTCCGTGTTCTCGATACAGATCTTCGTTCCCGCATCGCCTACCACACGCTCACACATATCGCGAAACCGTCCAAACGCCGCCATATACTCCTCTTTATATTCTCCGAACAACCTCACCTTTCTGTCCGGCAGAGTAATGTATATTCCATGATTCATATGCATATTAAGTAGCGGAGCGTTGATTTCCTGTGCTACCCTTAATGTTCTTTCAACCGTCTCCATGTATGCGTCGGCAACCAGTCTGTTGAAGTCACATACATTCAGGTTTTCATCCAGATGGATCGTGAAGTATATGTTATTCTTCTGCGCCAGTTCTTTCAGATTATCTGTGTCTTCCAATTGAGGAACCTGATACATCGGGAAATTCATGTTTAGTTCAATGAACTGCAATCCCAGCTCTTTACATAAGGACACGGTCTCCTCTAAGTTCTTATTTTCAATTAATGTAGGTATTCCGAAATCCATGTTTTTCCTCTTTTCCGTGCTGCATTCTTCCTAAGATGTTGCGGGTTTATGGCAAATTGTACGCGAACGCAAGTCGCACGGCTCTTTTTAAGTATAACATAGCAGTATGCACTTTACTATCTCTATATATTTGGCTGTCAGCCGTGCATTCTTCTGTGGTGTGGGTATGAAAAGTAATAATACTTCCGCCCACGCTTTTTTCTAAATATACTTGCGGTATACAATATCGTGTTTGATATATATAATATATTCCATGAGCGGTACACGATTTTCAAGCATGTACTGCGATAATTCAATTTATCTGACCGGAGGAATTAGCATGAATACATCCATAATCAACAGCTACCGCAATCAGGACAATCTGCGCCGCAGTTTTAATACTCTTGCCACAAAAACTTTTGACGGGCTGGATTTTGAAGCATGGTATCAGAACGGTTACTGGAGCGACCGCTATAATCCATACTCCATCGTAATTGACGGAGCGGTTGTCGCCAATGTATCGGTAAATACAATAGATTTTATGTGGAACGGTGAAAGAAAACATTTCATCCAGCTCGGCACTGTCATGACAGAAGAACGCTTCCGTAATCAGGGACTCATCCGTCAGATCATGAATAAAATCGACCAGGATTACGAGCAGACCGTAGACGGCATCTATCTGTTTGCAAGCGACAGCGTACTGAATTTCTATCCGAAATTCGGTTTCCGGAAAGCAACGGAATACCGATACACAAAACCTTTTTCTACATCGCAGGCGTGCAGTATAGCACAGATTCCAATGAAAAATAAAGAGGATTGGAATAAGTTGGAAAGTGCCATGCGCCAGAGCGTGTCCTATAGTCGTTTTGACATGCTCAATAACGATAATCTGATCATGTTCTACGTCACCGGATTTATGCAGGACAATGTTTACTACAGCGAAGAATATGACACATATGTCATTGCAGAGATAGATAAAGATACGCTCACTGTTCACAATATTTTTTCCGCCACAAAGTATTCCTTGGACGATATTCTGGCTGCATTCGGACCAGATATACGACAAGTGATTCTCGGATTTACACCGATAGACGCCGAAGGCTATAGTGTCTGTGCATTCAGGGAAGAGGATTGCACTCTTTTTGTAAAAGGCCGCGGCTTCGATGATTTTGAACAGGATAAACTAATTTTTCCGACACTTTCCCATGCGTAGAGAAATCACTCTACGCATTTTTCTTAATTGCNNNCGNTCTATGTCAAAGAGGTGCGGAATGTTTCTCCATCAAATANAACATGCCTTTGCGCCAGTCTGCAGTTCCCACCTTAGCATAACCCATATGCTCATATAATCTTAACGCATATGGATTCTCGCTGAACGCATCCAGACGAATCACATGTATTCCCCATCCGGCAANCTGCTCTTCTATATAANACAATGTCCGCCGTGCGATTCCCTGATTCTGAAAAGCAGGGTGCACGCACATTCTATGTACGACATAATAAGGTTCCCCGGTGTATTTCCAATTACCGTTTGCATATTGTTCATCACAATCCTGATTAATNACATATACTACGGCGATCCGNCCTTCNGCCACGCCGACATAAAGCTGCCCTTTGGCTATATCCTCCCGAAAATCCTGCTCTGTCGGATAGATCTCATCCCACTGGAAAATCTTATTACGTATCATTGTATCGATGGCACTGTTGAATAAATCACATATTTCCGTTAAGTCTTCTGTGGTTGCAATTCTATACTGTATTTCCATAATTATATCCTTTTCTCTCATTTTTCTTATGATATGACAATATCCATGTAACTGCTCTGGCAGACTGCTGTGCCTGCAGACGCTATATCATGACATCAATTGCGCTTATTATAGCATAGCCTCTTTCATGTTCAAAACAATATATTTTGGTTTCTTCCACATAAAGTATTTTATTTTTTATTAATAAACACTTTATTATTCTATAATTGATTCATTGTTCTATTTGATGTATAACATATATAAACAAAGAAACAGCTATCGNGGTTGAATCGGATTTTCAAATTCGGTCATACTGATAGCAAAGCGAAAAAGTTTGCTTTTTTCATATAATATAAAAAGGAGTGATTAATATGTTAAGACCTGCATTATTTAACAACCGTACCTACAAACCTATGTTTTTCGATGATTCTTTCGATCGGATGTTTGACGACGCTTTCAAGAACTTCTGGGGTAACAACGAGCTTGCTACTTTCGATGCGTTTAAGACCGATGTAATCGATCAGGGCGACAACTATCTGTTACAGGCAGAACTGCCCGGTTTCGATAAGTCCGATATCAATATCGATCTGAAAGACAATCTCTTAACNATCTCTGCTTCCCATAAAGAAGAGAAGGATGAGGAAGATAAGAACAAATANATCCGCAAGGAGCGCTACTACAGTTCTTATTCCAGAAGCTTCCGTGTAAATGACGTGGANGCNGGTGATATTGACGCTTCCTACAACAACGGTATTTTGGAAGTCAGATTTCCTAAGAAAGAAATTNCCGCGAAGGAAGACGTCAAGAAGATCGAAGTCAAATAGCTCNATCGCTCCATAATATGTAATCTATCGATCATACTGTAACAAGAATCCCACTGAATTCATCGGNGGGATTCTCTGTATTTGATAGNTTCCTATCTGTTTCAACATCTTCTCGCTCAATTTCTACGTCGCTTTATCGCGCAAATCCATGTATTATTACCTTACTTCCTGCACAAGTCCTAAGAACTCTTCCTTATACTCATCCGACAATCTGATAGACCGTAACGCTTTCTCCACATGTTTCACAGAAGCNTCNTCCGGATATTCACTGTGAGAAGCAAGNAGTCCGAATTCCGCTACNGCNGCCGCAAAAATATAGTCGTCCGNCGGATCGGTCGTATAGCANTCATATCCGATNGGATATTCTAACAGNCTGCTCTTGTCCTCAGCGGGTTTCTTATAACGAATGCTGATCGTCANCCACTCTTTCTNTGCTGCAGAATCTGACGGAANACTGCCTAATTCNTCTTTATACTGCTCACTGTATTTCAANTCNTCAATTTCCTGCCGGGACATATTGNCNAGCGGCTCTTTCAGTATAATCTCATAGAGTGCTGTAACGCTGTGTCCNGCGCCGATCTCTCCGGCATCCTTCGTATCATCNCTAAAATCNTCTTTTGCCAGAGCCCTGTTCTCGTATCCCANCANACGATAACTCTCTACGACTGCAGGGTTGAACTCTACCTGAAACTTCACATCTTTGCAGATCGTTAAGAGNGTGGAAGCCATTTCCTCCACCANNACNTTCTTCGCNTCCCGCNNACAGTCGATATACGCATAATTGCCGTTACCCTTATCGGCCAAAGTTTCCATCTTGTTATCTTTGATATTACCGGTTCCGAATCCTAATACCGACAGGAAGATTCCGGACTCCTTCTTCTCCGTAATCAGTTCTTCCAGCTCTTCCTCACTGGTCAATCCGATATTTAAATCCCCATCTGTCGCTAAGATGATCCTGTTATTGCCGCCCTTTATGTAATTCTCCTCAGCCAGTCTGTATGCCGTCTCTATTCCTTTACTTCCGTAGGTGCCGCCGCCTGCCTGCAATGCATTCAACGCTTTCTTGATCTTTGCTGTCTTATCGCCACTGACGCCCTCGAGCACGACTTTGTCCTCTCCTGCATATGTCACGATGGACACTCTGTCTTTCTTCGTCAGATTATCTGTAAGTAATCCGAAAGACTCCTGCAAAAGAGGCAGTTTATCATCGGAAAACATAGAACCCGATACATCCAGCAGAAATACCAGATTGGAGGCCGGAGCGCGCGAATAATCTATATCCTGCGTTTTTAATCCGACCATCATCAGCTGCGCTTCTTCATTCCAGGGACACGTACTGATCTGCGTCGTAACACCGAACGGCTCCTGTCCTTTGGGATCATTATAATCATATGAAAAATAGTTGAGCATTTCCTCGATCCTGACGGCGCCCTCCGGAAGATCCTCCAAATCATATCCCTCGTTGATCAGGCGGCGCAGATTACTGTAAGATGCCGTATCAACATCCGCTGAAAAAGTAGACAGCGGCTCCTTCATGACTGAGACAAAACCTTTCTCATCCCACTTGCTGTACTCCTCGTTGTTATAATACTCCCCCGGCTCCCACTCATCGTAGCAGCCCTCCAGATAGCTGTTTTCGAATGCCATCACTTTCTTTTCAGTGTCAAAATACGCATAATCCTCTGCTTCATCGGCACTGGCGTATTGTTCCGAAGCCGCAGCAGCGCTCTCGGTATTATTGTAATTCCCCGCCGGTGCAGTGCCATCCATCATTTCACCGTACCCGGCATCATCAGCTGCCGCCGCGTCTTCCGCGGCTGTCATCCCGGCATCCGATGCTGGCGCGCTGCCGGATTTATCCGCCCCTCCGCAGCCCGTAATAAATATCGCCCCTGCTAAAGTAACTGATACCACCTTTGTAAAACAACTCTTCTTTTTCATACTTTTTCCTCCCGTCCCGAATCGTCCTCCGCCGCACTTTCCATTTGCTTTTTCCTCCCTGTGCGATGCACTTTTGGCGTGCTTTTAAACGTTTCTATACTAAATACCCGTGACGATCGCAAAAAGTTGCAAAAAAATTTCTTTTTTTAGAAGTTTACTCTTATAACATTCAATGACAAAAATCTCATCCAGCTTAGAGACACCTTAAAGATTACCTTGCTATAATGTGGATTATTGTAAGACAAACATCTTATACTGGACAGTCCATCAAAAAAACAATCACAAAGCGAGGGAAATGAAAATGAACAGAAAATATTTAATAACAGCAAGCATTATGGCTCTTATGCTGGCAACCGTGACAGGCTGTGGTAAACAGAAAACCACAAGTGTAAACGCCGCACTCCTCATAGAGGATAAAGCAAACGAAGACACCATATTACCAAGCCAAAACGAAGAAACAAAAGACAATAACTCCAATATTCCAATTTCTGATAATAAAGGTGACACTACCAGCGATGCAAAAGACACTTCATCGGAAAGTGACAACAACACATCGAATACTTCGCCAATAAATGTTAATCAAAATACCATCATTATAGGGGGCAAAGTAAGAAGTGTCGCGCAAGACTGCTTTGTAATCAGCCGTACATTGTGGGAGGATTCCGACGACGGAGGCTCTTATGTCTCGATACCGGAGGAAGGCAGTCCGGAAGAAGAGCTGGTAACAATCCACTGCACTGACACAACAACTTATGAGCGCTGGACAATTCAAGGCGGCGGTGCAGGCATTACGACAGATGAAGCCGCTTTTTCTGATATCCAACGCGACAGCGGATTGGAAGCCGAAGGATACTTTGACGGAGAGGAATTTATTGCAGAAAGCGTAATTATTGAAATTTACGAATAGAAGAAAAGCGTATGAGACTTTAACCTGAATTATTCACGGCTGTGCCGTGAAAGTGGCTGAAAGCCATATAGTTACTGAATTTAAGCTATTTATTGCATTTCATCTGTTAAGTGAATAGAAAAAGAGACCAAATATGTGGT